>CBDUUP010000167.1:0-9330 GCA_965370435.1 uncultured Anaerolineales bacterium
AATTTTGTTTCGGTTGGTTGTTTTTGTTTTTTATTTCTCTGTCTGTACCCCCCAAAACCCCCCCGACTCCTCAAAACAATTGTGATGATCTCCATAAATACACGAAGACTACTTTGGGTGTATACAATATCTTAGTTCAGCCAATGAACGATGAATCAGCAAAGAAACAAAGGGGTTACGGTATAATTATAGGCCATTATGGAATCCCCAACTACACATAGAGGTATAAATAAATGGTAAAGAAAAGTAATAAGGTTAGAGTGGCACTTATTGGTGTGGGCAACTGTGCATCGTCGTTCGTTCAGGGAGTTGAATTTTACAAAAACGCAGCCGAAGATACAGAAGTCCCTGGCCTGATGCACGTCAACCTGGGCGGCTACCACATCAGCGATATCGAATTCTCGGCCGCTTTCGACGTGACCAAGAGCAAAGTCGGGTTAGATTTGAGCGAAGCGATCAAGGCGCACCCCAACAATACCGTTGAATTCGCCAAAGTGCCAAACTTAAATATCCCCGTCCATCGAGGCATGACTCACGATGGGCTGGGAAAATATCTCAACATGGTAGTCGAAAAAGCAGAGGGGGCTACCGACGATATCGTGGCTATCCTCAAGGAAACAAAAACGGATGTTGTGGTCAGCTATTTGCCGGTAGGTTCTGAGATGGCGACCAAATGGTACGTGGAACAGGTATTGGAGGCGGGATGCGCGCTGATAAACTGTATTCCGGTTTTCATCGCCAGCGAAGAGTATTGGGCGAAGCGCTTTGAGGAGCGCAACCTGCCTATCATCGGCGATGACATCAAGAGCCAGGTGGGCGCAACCATCACCCACCGTGTGCTCACCAATCTTTTCATGGATCGCGGCGTGCATCTGGACCACACTTACCAGCTTAACTTTGGGGGGAACATGGACTTCTACAATATGCTGGAACGCGAACGTTTGGAGTCCAAGAAAATCTCCAAAACCAACGCGGTCACCAGCCAGCTTCCTTACGACATAGGCGCTGACAACGTTCACGTAGGGCCTAGCGATTACGTGCCCTGGTTAACCGACCGGAAATGGTGCCACATCCGCATGGAGGGCCGGGCTTTCGGCAACGTTCCGCTGAACATTGAACTCAAGATGGAAGTGTGGGATTCGCCTAATTCGGCGGGCGTGGTGATCGATGCGGTGCGCTGCGCAAAATTGGCTCTCGACCGGGGTATCTCTGGATCGCTGACCGCGCCCTCGGCATATTTCATGAAAACACCGCCGACGCAATTCACCGACGACGTCGCCAAAAAAATGACCGAGGATTTCATCACAGGAAAAGAGTAATAGATCATCCAGGTTAACCAAGTGGGCTGCCCGTGAAAGGCAGCTCACTTTTTACTCCCGCCTGATTCTGACGAGGAGGCGCATTCCGGTATGAAGACGAGAAAATTACTTCACCCGCTGCTGCTTTTGGCTATTTTGGTATCGGCTTGCGGCGGCGGAACTGGAACTCCGGCTGAGGGCGGCAGCGGTCAACCCGCCGTACGGACTGCCTTATTTGTTGAGGTTGCAGGAGATGTTCAGGCGCGAGCCTCGGAAGAAGATGCCTATCAAGCCGTCAGTGTTGGACAATCGCTAAGCCCAGGCAGCCAAGCTGTCACTGGGGTTGACAGCAAGGCCCGCCTTGATCTGATGCCTGAAATGACCATCCTCCGCATGGGGCCGAATACTTCCTTCGCCATAAGAGAACTCAGCGTGAGGGAAAACGATCCGCTCACCCGCCTTCAATTGGCCGCGGGGAAGCTCTGGATCCTTCTGATGGGCGGGACCGCGGAAGTAGAGACGCCGTCCGGGAGCGCCGAAGTGCGGGGAAGTATGATGAGCGTTGACTATGATGACCAAGTGGGATCAGTCACCGCTACGTGCCTGGAGGGTCAATGCGCCCTCCGCAATGAAGCTGGCACAACCGAATTCACAGACGGGCAGGCAGCCAGCATTGAGGCTCCCGGCCAAGCGCCCTCCGAGGCCCGCGACATGACCAAAGATGAGTTTGAGGAATGGGAGGACGAAGCGCCGGAATCCACAATCCTTCAAAGTGGTGGGACGCTGCCGCCTCCCGACAATCTCCCCGCAAGCGCTCAGCCGCTGAGATACACCTTCAAGAATTGTGGTGATAGCGATTGGTTCTGGACCTTTGAGGGGGAGGATGGCGTCACCGAGGTGGTCGTCCCGGCTGGGGAAACGGTCAGCGGGGAGCTGCCTCCTGGCTGGTACACGGTATCGGATATCTCGCCGGACGGTGAAAGGCATGGCCCCACACTGGTCAATTCGGATGATGGCGCGCTGAACATTGATTTTCCCTGCCCGCCGGAGGGCGGCGGACAAGGCGGAACGGGAGAACCCGGGCCGGACAACCACGGCCCAACGACGTATATCCTTCACAACACTTGCGCTGAAACCTGGCATTGGTTGTTTGAAGGCCCGGTAACCCGGCAGATAGACATCCCGCCGGGACAGACGGTCTCCGGCGAACTTCCAGAGGGAGAATATACGGCCACAGACTGGTTTGATGACGGCCCCTCGCATGGCCCTGACATTATTCCCCAGGGCGGACACCTTGAGGTGACTGGCTGCCCAGATGGTTAGGTCAAAAACATGAAATGCCTTGTTTTAGGCGCGACCGGATTCATTGGCGGACATGTCGCCCATGCTGCGATGGAGGCAGGCTGGGCGGTGCGGGGCCTTCGCCGCAACCCTGATTCAACGGGACATCTAGGAGACTTAGCTATCGAATGGGTTTCCGGCGACTTGACCGACCCGCCATCGCTCCGGTTTGCAATGGAAGGGGTCGAGGTGGTGTTCCACGCGGCGGGTTATTATCCATCTTCCAAAGATCACAGGAGTGTGGACGAGCAAGTCGAATACGGTAAAGAAGAAACTGTCCGCGTCTTGGACGCGGCACACCAGACCGGAGTTCAACGTTTCATCTATACATCTTCTCTCACAACTATCGGCCACCCGCCGCCGAAAGAAAACCGGCTGGCTGACGAGAGAGACTACTACATCCCAGGCACGCTTGCCAAGAGCGGCTATTACGAAGCCAAAATTGTGATGGAGGAAATCGTCTTGCGCGCTGCGGAGGAGGGGTTTCATGCGGTGGTCGTCAACCCAACGGCGGTCTTTGGGCCGGGAGATACCCATAAATCCATGGGCGGATTGCTCATCGCGGTCGAGCGCGGCTGGATGGTTGGCTGGCTGCCGGGAGAGAACAATGTCGTGGATGTGAGGGACGTGGGAATCGCCCACGTAGCGGCGGCTGAACGCGGGCGGTCAGGAGAACGGTACATCTTGGGAGGACATAACCTGAGCATCCGGGAAGCGCTGAATCTAACTGCTCAAGTTGCCCAGGTTAAACCGCCGCGTTTCGAAATCCCCCTTTGGCTCCTGAATGGCCTGGTGGTCGTGAGCGACTTGCTCCCATTTCTTCCCTTACCCCGCAATCACCTGCGAGCAATCAGGCTCTGGCAAGGTTACTCCATGACCAAAGCCCAAAACGAATTCGGCTTGACCCCGCGGCCATTTGAGGAGACCGTAAGAGATGCACTGGCTTGGTTCAAAGAAGCTGGCTGATCCTCTCCAGTGTTGGAGACCGCAAGGGTTTTAAGAAGTGGAGCTTATTTTCGCAACGCCTTCCACATCTAGGGGTTATAAACATTAAATCCACTACCTATAAGGGAGCAGTAAAAAATGAACTCGATGCTTAAACAGGCCCGATCTTGGGCCACAACAATCAGCTTGACGGTGATGTTTGGGCTGCAATTACAACGTATCCTTTTTCCCAGCTTCGTCCAGTACCTGCGGGATTCGATGGGCGTTGGTTCGCTCAACTTGGCGCCTATCGCTCTGGGCGTGTTTGGACTCAGTTTCCTGGCAGCCCTTCTGCGCCGAATAGCGGGAGCGAAAGGGGCGTTGGCGATTGGGGCGGGCGGGGTGGCATTGATGCGGGTTGTGGAGCAATTTTCGACCTCTCCAGCCCTTGATCTTTACCTCTCGGCAGCAGGAGTTGCCTTGTTCGTCATCTTCATTCCCATCGCCTTAGGGACAGCCCGGGCAAGCGGCACCGAAGGGACTACGCAGTTCGGAATCGCATTTCTCCTAGGGGTTGCGGCGGACACCGCTATCCACACCGCAGCGGGTACCCTGGATCTATCCTGGCACACCGGCTTCCTCCCTATTTTGATCGTTATCGCTCTGGCGCTGCTCCTGCTGGCTTCGCTGCGATCCAGCCTGGCCGAAGTGGACCCCGAGGCGGCAAGCGATGGCAATTGGGGACGCACCTTGACGTTGATCGTCATTGGCCCGTGGCTGTTCCTGCAAATGCTGGTCTTCCAGAATGTGGCTCGGACCGCCTCGTTGACCGGATGGTCGCTCCCGGCGGCGGGGACGCTGCTGGTTCTCGGAAACGTGCTAAGTGTGCTCGCGGCAGGGCGGGTTGCGCGCAGCGGATTGCGGACCTTCGGTATCGCGATCGGGGGAGGCATACTTCTAGTAATCGCGGTCATAATTCCCACAGATACCAGCATCCTGGCAGCTGCCGTCATTGTAGCGGGGCAAGTACTTGCCGCCACTTTGATGATGATCGTCTTCGTCGGATTGGGCCGGGAGGCAACCCGAACTGGTCTGGCTCCTTCGACAGTGGCGAACGGCGTCGGCGTTGTACTTCTGGTCCTTCTGGCATTTATCTATTATGTCAGCTACGATCTCGCGCTGGGGTTCAGGTCTGGGGTTCTGTTCCCTGTCGCGGCGGTACTTCTGGCATTGGGAGCGGTCGCCGCGTCACGGGGGCAAATCACTTACGGTCAATCGCAGAACGATACCAATCCCGTTATGGCGGCGGCGTTATTGCTCATCTTGCCGTTGGGACTCTGGCTCACTTGGGGAGCGCCTGAATTTGAAACTCCCGATCCGGGAAATACTAACGTGCGGGTGATGACCTATAACCTGCATATGGCCTTCAATACCGATGGACGAAACAGCATCGAAGATCTGGCCCAGGTCATCGAGAATAGCGGCGCAGACGTGATCGCGCTGCAAGAAGTCTCGCGGGGCTGGGTGATATGCGGATCGCTTGACATGATCGAGTGGCTTTCGCATCGCCTGGGGATGCCATACACCTACGCCCCCGCAGCGGATGAATCCTTTGGCAACGCCATCCTCAGCCGCTACCCAATTGTCAGCGCGGAATACCATCCTTTGCCCCCAGATGATCTGCTCATGCTGCGCAGCTACATCGAAGCGGAGATTGACATTGGCGGAGGCACATTCACGATGATCGCCACCCACTACTATCACCTGGATGACGGCAGTGAATTCCGGCAAGAGCAATCTGATAAACTCGTCTCAGTTTGGAATAATGGATCGCTGACAGTCATCCTGGGCGACTTGAACGCGACCCCCGACGCCCCAGAGATGGAAATCCTGGCCGACGCGGGGTTGGTGGACATCTCAGCAGAGTTAGGCGCTCCGCCAACCTACACGTATTACTCCGCTGACCCCGATCATCAGATTGACTATATCTGGCTCAGTCCTGATTGGACTGGGTCCGACTTTGTAATTCCACAATCCACCGCGTCGGACCATTTACCGTTAGTGGTCACTCTCACGCTGCCGTAACAAATTTCATAGCGGCGCTCCTCCCGCGTTGAGCGGGAGGAGCGTTTTCCTTACAGAGCATCATTATGGAAAAAGTCAATCTCGCACAGAAATTCAAGCTGTTCGACGACCAGTGGAGTCCTAAAATTGTGGGCGAAATGAATGGCTCTTACGTCAAGGTCGCCAAGCTCAAGGGGGAGTTCATCTGGCACCAGCACGAAGGGGATGACGAACTCTTTCTAGTCATCATGGGGAAATTGCTCATTAAGCTGCGCGACCGGGATGTGTGGTTGGAAGAGGGCGAGTTCATCATCATCCCACGAGGCGAAGAACATATGCCGGTGGCCGAGGAGGAAGTTCACGTCGTGCTGATTGAACCGAAAACTACGGTCAATACTGGCGAGATTGAGAATGAGCGCACTTCCAGCGATCAATGGATCTGAATCATTTGAATGAGGAAAATTAACCAGGCGAGTTACCCTTCTACTGCAACATTTATCCCCCTTCCCCTGTAGTACTATATAGACATGGATGAGTCCCCAGACCGTGGGTTGGTTCTCCGCACCCGCCGAGGCGAAGTGGAGGCTTTCGGCCAACTGGTGAACGGCCACCAAACATCGGTTTTCAACGTTTGCTACCGCATGTTAGGTGAACGCCGGGAGGCTGAAGATCTGACCCAAGAGACCTTCATCAGGGCCTACCGACGGCTCAATACCTATAACGTTGAGCTTCCTTTTGGCCCATGGATCCGGCGCGTGGCCGCTAACCTGTGCCTGAACCATCTGAAGAAGAGCCGCGTGGTCCGGGTTCCGTTGATAGATGAGGTTGATGTCTCCTTCGAGGAAACAACACAGAACCCAGAGATGATCCGCCAACACGCCGAACAAGAGGAGGCAGTTCGAGCAGCTATCCTGGAATTGCCGCCCCATTACCGGGCCGTCATCGAGTTGAGACACTTTCAAGAGATGTCTTACGCCGAAATCTCCGAGGCTCTCGACATCCCGATGAGCGACGTGAAGAGCCACCTCTTCCGAGCCAGGAAATTGCTGTCCAAAAAACTGAGAAACGATGTCTGACAAAACGAAACTCCACCCTGAAGAAATTCGGGTGCATGAATACCTGGACGAGGCATTAGATCCAGAGGCTCGTGGTGAGTTAGAAGCGCATCTGGCCTATTGTTCACACTGTTTGAATAGGCTTGAAGAATTGAGATCGCTATTCAGCGCGCTAGAGACTTTGGCCGACCTCCATCTCAAGAGAGATTTTACCTCACCGGTGTTGAATGCCATACGTCCGCCAATCAAGGTTTCGCCAACACTCCGCGTCCTGGCATGGGTGCAGGCAATTGTCGCGATGGTTCTATTCATCCTTGCATGGCCGTCATTAGCCATAGAAAAGCAATTTTCGCCGATCTTTGAGACAGGGGAACAAATTCTTTTGACGGTTGAGGATAATATTCCCCAAGTACCGGCGTTGCTGACGGCTCTTCAGTCAAGGATCAACGAAATAGCCACCCAAAAATTTGAGTTTGCCCTGCCAGAAATCCCCATATCAACCTCAGCGTATCCCGCGTTGGGTTTGTGGTTGTTGATCGGCAGCGCGGCGCTGCTCTGGCTGGTGGGCAACCGGTCGCTATTGTATCCACTAATCCAAAATCAACCATCTAACACCAACCATACATGAAAGGAGCTTGACATGCCAGAAGGTTTAAGTTTACTATTTCTTGTTGCTTTAGCAGTAGTGAGCGCGGTCGCTTTGCTGACGGTTCTCAACTTGATGTTTCCAAAAGCGCTAGAGCGAACCAGCCAAGCCGCCGATACCATGCCAGGACGCTCATTCTTGATCGGCTTAATTTGGTACATTTTCCTGGGTGCGGTAATTACAGGTCTGACCATGTTAGGCAATAACCTGGATATCGGCCTATTCCAAATACCCGCGCTCCTCCTAATCGTTCTCACATTCGCTCTGGCGGTGTTTGGGATCGCGGGGATGGTTCTGTTAATTGGCGGGCGGATGCTGCCGGAACAGGCTTGGTTGAAGCGGACTATCTGGGGAGGGGTGATTGTTGTGCTGGCTTGCTTGTTGCCCTATGTAGGCTCGCATGGATTGTTCCCGCTCTTGGGGATGATGGGGTCGGGAGCGTTTGTGATTGGGCTGGTGCGGAGGGAGGGTGGTGAGAAGAGTGAGGGTGAAGGGGAAGAATAAGGGTTACGCTAATTGAAATGAAACGCCCGGGTTAGGACTCGGGCGTTTCGGTCTCTTGGGCCTTTACTTTTTCGAGGGCTTCGGTTACAACTTTGTGGAGTAATGAGGGGCGAATGGGTTTGGGAGGCAAGATTTCGGTAGGTCCTAGCTGTTTTAGTCTGCGAAGAACTTCTGGATTCTGTATTCGTGAGCATATGATAACTGGCCCCTTATACTCATATTCATTACGCAACTGTTCAAGAATCCATAATCCCTGGTAGGGTTCACTATTTTCTCCAGGCAATATAATGTCTAGAATGATTGCATCACTTGAGCATATTTTTTCAATATTTTCCTTAGCAGAAACCCACGACTCATGAGGTTCTATCGTATGCCCATCGCGCTCCAGCAGATTAACCATAGAACCGATTCTTTTATAGTCATCTTCAATCCAGATAATGTGTGCCAAATTTAATTTCTCCTATCGCTAATTTTCTCCACTTCACTGAGGGGAAGCCAAATAGTTATCTCGGTAAGCCAACCTGTCCTCCTCTCAGGCCTACTCCGAATCGTAATATCTCCTCCATGTCTTTCAATACACTTCTTAACAAAAGTAAGCCCTATACCATGCCCAGACCTAGCCTCACTCACTCTGCGGCGTCCTCGATAGCCCGGCTTAAACACCAAATCAATTTCATTCTCTTCAATACCAATGCCCAGGTTTTTTACAACGACTTGATATCCAGGTTGATCATTTTTAGTTACAACATGCCCATTAATTTCTATCCACCTGGGATGGTCTGGGGATCCATTAAAAGAGTATTTTACCGCATTGTCAAAGATATTGATAAACGCTTTCTTCAAAGCATTTCTTCCCATCCGCACATCCAAAACTTCATGCTTTCCATGTTCATCATAAATTTGTTCCAAATCGATTTTCCACTCGATATGTCGATTATTCGCTATTGGTATAAACGGTTCTGCACATTCATAAATCAACCTACTAAGCGAATCGTTCACAAACTCGATTTGGTCGAAATCAATAGATGCGTCAATAAGGAGCAATTCCAAGTGAGAATTATGATCCTCACAAATTTTTATCAAGTCTTCAAATCGTCTATCCCATTTTTTGCCGATTCCGAAAGTATCCTTTAGGTCAATATTTAATACTTCAATATTCGCAATCAATGCTTGTAAAGCAATGACAACATCATGGGTTAATAAATCTGCTGAGTAACGGAAGTCGCTATGCCGTTTTAATGCACCCAGATAATTACGGCCGATGGACTCTAACTCGCGACATTTCTGATTAACAGTTTCGATATTGTCTACTTCAGGCAATTCATCCCATTTCTTTCGAAATTCGTCTTGTTTATCAGAAGAAATTACATGCAAAAACTTCTCTCTATTTCGTATTTCTTCTCCACGATTTTTATCTACTAAGAACGCTCCCCCCATAAGCGTGACGCTATGCCCAAATTCGTCTTTAACGATTGTTGCAGCACTACTTACTCCAGCC
>CBDUUP010000168.1:0-9241 GCA_965370435.1 uncultured Anaerolineales bacterium
AGCCCAATACCGAGAATGGAGACCCGGTGGACGGGGGTATCAGAAGACAGATTTGCAGATAATATTATCTTCAATAACATCACATTTTCAAGGGCTTATTGAAACTGCATCTGGAAAACCGACAAAAACTCATGGAGGTGGGAGCGTACCTTTTACGGACGATAATGTTGATCAAGAGGATGCCGAAGAAGTTGAGGCTGACGAGGTGGAGCGGGAGAAACAAAGAGTTCGAAGTAAGGCTAGAAATCGGAATGTTATGAAGGCTTTTGTTCGCCGATATTTGAAGGGAATATCTAACGTCCAGTTTCTAAATCAAGTTGAATGCGATGTGATTGCAAACAACTATGTGATTTTTTCACATGTTTTATGGCGGTTGTATGGTTTGGAATGGATTGAAGATGATTTTGTTTCAAATGCATTTTTGACAATGTCTAGATTTATGTGGGGGGACAAAGACAAAAAGGGTTACTTTAATACATTGGATGAAGATGGAAAAAAACTAGCTTCTGAGATTATCCTAAAAGGATGGGGGCTTGGAAAAATGATTGCTGCTATTTTTTATTCAGATTACTTGCTATTGCAGCAAGAAGACAAGGAATTACGAACTAGTTTGCAGGGTTTTCTGAGATATTATTTGGAAGCAATGCCAGTCGAGATAAAACCTTCTACAGTTGTGGAAACATGGTTGTTAGTAAAAGAATTGTTTGCATATGACCCGCCAAAGACGACTAATATCGTTGAGCGTTTAAATCAATTGGCTCTTTGGGAAACAAGGCAATCTTTTCTTAGGTCTCTTGAAGAAAGAATTGGCTTACCAAAGCAAAGTTGTAAATTTTCTCCAGAAGCAGTAAAAGTCACACGCCCGGCAAATGGAACCCAAGTAGAAATTCGACAGCTTGAAATCGATGCCAATGGAGAAACTAATGATCAGAAAAGAATTGAACAAATTTGCAGCCTGTGGATGCGATTTCAACCAATGGATTTCTATCGGGTGGTGAGTTCTGACGGAAAAATCGTTTTTCTATACGATAGAGAGTTTAGAAAAGGGCTTTATGTTAATCGAGGTAAGAATATAAATACTGATTTTCATGAAATACCTCATTTGAGCGATTCGCTACTGGATTCCCGTTTGTTAGAGTTAGAGAATATCGCAGTTCAAGCTAACGAAAAGATTGAAATAAAAGATTTCCCTGTGCCTGGAGGAGAGTAACGGGGGTTTGGCTACCGCTTCGAGTGAAGTTTGGGGGGATATTTTTAACACGAAGGCACAAAGACACAAAGTTTTTAATTTTTTCTTAGTGTCTTCGTGCCTTCGTGGTTAATCCTGGGTTAAGTTTTATCCATAACTTTACATAGATTTCCACCCAATATAGACCTTCCATAGACCGGTTTCCCACTTATAAAGGCTATCCTAAGAGTCGGAGACTACATGACCGATTCTTCCTTTAACGTATTCCTTCCCGATCTGCCCTATTACCAGCAAACCGTCGCCTGTCAATTTGCCTGCCCGGTGCGCACCGATGGCCGAGCTTACGTCACCGCCATCTCACGCGGAGAATACGAGCGGGCCTACCTCATCGCACGGGAGACCAATCCCTTCGCCTCCACCTGCGGATGGGTGTGCGGCGCGCCCTGCGAGGCCGCCTGCCGCCGGGGAAAAATCGACGCCCCCATCGCAATCCGGGCGCTCAAACGCTTTGTCAATGACCGCTACGGGGTCTACATGGGCGAGACCGGCGAATCTCAACAGCCCCCCGCCTGGCCTTCCTATGTAGGCCGCACGGATGCGTTCGATCTGGGCAACACCACCTTCCCCACCAGCCGCACCGGTTTGAACGCCGCCTACCAGCGAGGAGATAAGACCGGGAAACACATTGCCATTGTCGGGGCCGGGCCTGCGGGCCTCTCCTGCGCCCATGACCTGGCTTTATTGGGGCACGATGTCACTATCTACGAAGCTTCCACGGTGGCCGGAGGGATGCTGCGCCTGGGCATCCCCGGATACCGTCTGCCCCGTGAGCTTCTCGACCTGGAGATCCAGTCCATTCTGGCTCTAGGCCCTCAGATCAAATTCGAGCAGGCGTTGGGGAAAGATTTCAGCCTGGCCGATCTGCGTAAAGTTTACGACGCGGTCTTTCTGGGCTTTGGCACCTATCACAGCCGCAACCTGAACGTGGAAGGCGAAGAATTTGACGGCGTGCTGCGCGCGGTGGACTTCCTCATAAACGTCAACCTGGGCGGGTACAACCTGGACCTGGGGAAACGAATCGTCGTCATCGGCGGGGGCAACGTGGCCATGGACGTAGCCCGCACCGCGGCCCGCCTGGGCCACCCGGCCCAATCCGGCGGAGATCTGGAAATGGCCCTGGACGTGGCTCGTTCCGCTCGCCGCCTGGGGACCACCCAAGAGGTGCATTGCCTGGTGGTTGAAGATCGCCAGGAGATGCTGGCCGATCCTATTGAGATCATCGAAGCCGAATAAGAGGGGATCACCATCCACAACCATTTCGCCCCCACCCGCATAGTGGGTGAGAACGGGCTGGCGGTCGGCGTGGAAACGCTGGAGGTATCCAGCGCCTTTGACGAAAACGGCCGCTTCAACCCCCAGATGATTGAAAACACCGAGAAAGTTTGGGAATGCGACAGCGTCATCGTCTCCATCGGCCAGACCGGCGACCTGGATTGGATCCAACCCGAAGACGGCCTGACGCTCACCCCCCGGGGAAACATGGTGATGGATTCGGAAACCTACATGACCAGCGCGCCGGGCGTGTTCGCGGGGGGCGACATCGCCTTCGGCCCCCGGTTGATCATCAACGCGGTGGCGGACGGGCAGGGCGCGGCCCGGGGCATCCATTCTTACCTTCAAGGGTTGCAGCCCCGCCTGGCGCGGAAAGGTTTTTTCTCTCCTATCTCCAAACGCCAGTATCCCGATGTAAAACCGATGGCCGATTACTTGCGCTGGCCGCGCCGCCATCCAACGGCCATTCCGGTGGAACGCCGGATCGGCGTCGCCCACGTGGAGGTCGGCTTCGAGGAACCGGTGGCGAGAGAGCAAGGCGGTCGCTGCCTGATCTGCACCATCAACCCCATATTCGACGGAGAGCTGTGCATCTTATGCAACGGCTGTGTGGACGTATGCCCCATGGACTGCCTGAAACTGGTTCCCTCCTCCCAACTCGCCGGAGACGAGAAATCGGTGGCTTTCATCCGGCAGCAGACCGCCGGTTGGCATGAAGCAACCGCCATGCTCCTCGACCCGGCCCGCTGCATCCGCTGCGGTCTATGCGCCCAACGTTGCCCCACCGAAGCGGTGAAGATGGAATCATTTCAATTCACTGAAGAGGTCTTGTTCGAGAAAAAGGAACAACCTCTTGGATAAGGTTTTCTTGACTATGTATCATTTATCCTATCAACTACTTTCACGCCAATAAGGAGGCAGCTTGGACAATAGTATTCAAAATTACCATCTAACATTAGCTACATTTTTGCCACTCATGAAAGGAGTTACCCAATGAATGAAAAACGCACAGCCAAACTCATCGCCACCATCGGCGTTTTGCTGGTATTGATCAGTGTGCTGCTGGTTGCTTGCAGTTCTGAAACTGAAGTCCCAGCAGACCCCACCTCCCCCCCCGATTCCCCTACGGAGCATGTTCATGATGAATTGATAGGCGATTCGGTCCGGGGAGGGACGATATACGACAAATGGTGGGTTGTTGTTGGCGCAGATGAGCCTGCCGATGACCATCCCCTGTGGGCGACCCAATCCAACAACGAGCGCAGCGGCAAGGACACCTGGCGCTGCAAGGAATGCCACGGCTGGGACTACAAGGGCGCGGAAGGCGCCTACAGCGGCGGTTCTCACATGACCGGGTTCGTAGGCGTGATCCAACTGTCCGGCGCAGACCCCAATGATATTCTGGACGCGATGAAAGGCGGAACTAACCCCGACCACGACTTCTCGACCGTGATGGATGAGCAAGCCCTGATTGACCTGGCCCTGTTCATCTCTGAGGCGACTTTGGATTACGGTCAAATTCTCAACGACAAAGTCTCCACCGGCGACGCGGCCGCGGGTGAAGCTCTGTATACCCAAGTCTGCGCAGCCTGCCACGGCGCGGATGGGACGGCGATCAATTTCCACGATGTGGATGACCCCGAATATCTGGCTCACATCGCATCCGGCAACCCCTGGGAGTTCGCTCATAAAGTTCGCTTTGGGCAACCAGGGTCGGCAATGCCCTCCGGCATAGAAGACGGATGGTCATTGGACGACGTGGCTGACGTGTTGGCCTACGTCCAAACTTTCCCCACCGAACCGGCTCGCGAAGTCGGCATCGGCGGACTGCTGTACGACAAGTGGTGGAAGGTTCTGGGCCTTGACGAGCCGACCGAAGACAACCCCCTGTGGGCCACCCAGGACACCAACACGCGCAGCGGCAAAGACACCTGGCGCTGCAAAGAGTGCCACGGTTGGGACTACAAGGGCGTCGACGGGGCCTACAGCTCCGGCTCCCACATGACTGGCTTCACCGGCGTCCTGGGCGCGGCCTCCATGTCAGACGAAGATATCACCGCTTGGCTGACGGGCGGCATGAATCCCGACCACGATTTCTCGGCGATGGGTGAAGATGGCGTCGCTGCGTTGGTCGTCTTTTTCCAAGAAGATATGACCGACCCCTCCCCCTACATCAACGCTGACAAATCTTCCACCGGCGACGCGGCCCGCGGCCAGGAGAAATACGAAGCCACCTGCGCTGCGTGCCACGGAATGGATGGAACCGCGATCAATTTCCATGACGCCGACGAACCAGCATATATTGGCACCGTCGCCACAGACAACCCCTGGGAATTCATCCACAAAGTTTCCTATGGTCAGCCCGCTACGGGCATGCCTTCGGGTTTTGCCAATGGCTGGTCTATGGAGGAGATTGCTGACGTCCTCGCATTCGCTCAAACCCTGCCTACCGAATAAGCTAACATCGCTGCAGGGCAGCAATTCCTCTATCTGGCGGGCTGGGGACCTCTCCAGCCCGCCGCTTGATTTAGTAATCTAAAATTTTTCGAGGCAAATGTTGAATAAGTTACTTTCTAAAAAACATCACCACAGAGACACAGAGAACACAGAGTTTTTTGTTTTTCTCTGTGGCCTCTGTGTCTCTGTGGTGAAAAGTTTTATCTAATTCGATAAGAGAAATACTATGAATATTCCACCCATCTTCCAACGGCTGTTCCAGTCCCGTATCTGGCGCTCCTTCTTCAGGCATGGCTGGCCGGATAATGCCCTGGATCGTTCGCTGACCATGACCAGCAACGTCTTCTTGCATCTGCACCCGGTGAAGGTGAGCCGCAAAAGTTTGAAATGGTCTTATTCTTTTGGCCTTGGGATAATATCAACCATATTGTTCGGCGTTCTGACGTTCACCGGCGTGCTGTTGATGTTCTACTACGTGCCCTCGGTGGAACGCGCTTACACGACCATGAAAGAGATCCAGCTTTCCGTTCCCTTGGGGCAGTTCACCCGGAATATGCACCGCTGGTCGGCTCATGCGATGGTGCTGGCCGTCATCTTGCACATGGCCCGGGTGTTTTACACCGGCGCATACAAGCCCCCCCGAGAGTTCAACTGGATCATCGGCGTCTTCCTGCTATTGCTCACCCTGGGCGGCAGCTTCACCGGCTACCTTCTGCCCTGGGACCAGTTGGCCTTTTGGGCCATCACCGTGGGGACCAACATCGCCGGGTACGCGCCGGTGGTGGGCGATATCAGCCGCGAGATACTCCTGGGCGGCGTAGAAGTTGGGCAAGACGCCCTCATCCGCTTCTATACCCTGCACATTGCCTTCATCCCGCTGGTCATCACCTTCCTTTTCTCCATCCATATCTGGCGGGTGCGAAAAGATGGAGGCCTGGCAGTTAACGACCAAATTAATTCAGAAGAATCATAATTTTAGGACTTACGCAGTTCATTTCTCTAACGATAAGGTGTTCTCAAAGCAATGAAATACGATATTCGTGAATGGATATTAGTGAATGGTGAAATGCTTTTCGATATCGAAAAGTACCCAAAATTCCACAACCAATGCTCCCTCTGTACCTTTAGATTACTATCTATTATCCATTCTCTATTCACCAATCTCCAATTATCTGAGCAACTGCGTACCTTCTATATTTAATAAACTGGAAATAATTATGGCCAACCAAACTTCTTCATCCGACGAAATCTTTCCCAAGAATACCAATAAGACCTTTGCTCTGGTTGAACTGGTCCAGGGGGAAACCCCGATGGTGGGCAAAGGCCCCGACGACACGGTGTTCTCTTTTCCGGTGGTGCTGCTCTGGGAGATTGTCCTCCTCCTGGGCGTTACGTTGACGCTCTTCTTGTTTTCCCTCGTAAAGCAAGCCCCCCTGGAGGAGATAGCCAACCCCCTGGTCACCACCGACCCGGCCAAGGCGCCCTGGTACTTTGTGGGTCTGCAAGAACTCTTGGAACACATGCACCCCACCCTGGCGGGCGTGATCATTCCCGGCGTTCTGGTCATGTTCTTAATTTCTATCCCTTATATTGATAACGCCAAGCAGGGGGTGGGAATCTGGTTTTCATCCCCTCGCGGCAAGCGGATCGTGGCCTGGACGGCGCTGTATACGATGATCGTCATGCCCGCCTACGTGATCCTGGACAACGCCTTGGACCTTCGCGAACGCCTGCGGGATGTTGTGCCTCAATGGGTCTCTCAGGGGCTGCTGCCCGGGGCCATCATCGCGGTATTGGTAGCCCTGCCATTTCTTTTTCTCTGGCTTCGCAAAGCGACCACCCATGAATTGATATTGGTCTTGTTCACCGTTATGTTTATCTCCGCCATCGTTTATACGATCAGTGGATTCCTCTTCCGGGGGCCGGGGTTCAAATTGTATTGGCCCTGGGATATGCCCAATGGCTATAATCCCTGGGATGGCTTTTAATAATATTGGCGTTACGAATGCGATCAGATCATTTGATAATGGTGAATAGAGAATGGAGAATAGAGAGTAGAGAATAGAGAATGGAGAACTAGCCACCTGACAGTTTTCAAAAGAGATCATCGAAATGAATGCTTATTTCAAATTTTTTACCGCAGAGACGCAAAGTGCGCAGAGAAAAGCGAAAAATTCTCAAAAAACTCTGCGAATCTCCGCGTTCTCCGCGTCTCTGCGGTGAATTTTTGACGATACTTACTTCTTTCGACATTCATTTGTTGAAACTGTCGGGTAGTTAGATTAGAGAGTAGAGAATGGAGAATCGAGTTTAGGTTGAAAACAACGGATACGACGGAATGCTTCAAGTATCGAAACTTATTTCAACATTCACGGATAACTTTTCACTAATATCTGTTTTTCATTATTTGGAGAACCTATGAAGACTCAGTCAGATAAAAAATTGTCTCGAGGCGAATTCCTGAGCGCGGCCTGGGCGCTGTCTCTGGTTGGCCTGGTCGGACAGGCCGGCGCAGCGATTTACAAATTCTTCAAGCCTCGCTTCAAACCAGGAGCTTTTGGCGGCGAAGTCGTGGCCGGGACGCCCGCAGAATTCCAGCCCGGCAGCGTCAGCTACGTTCAGAAAGGCCGCTTTTATATTTCCCGGTTAGAGGATGGCGGTTTTCTGGCATTATGGCAGCGCTGCACCCACTTGGGCTGCACCATCCCCTGGCAAGAAGACCTGGGAGAGTTCCTCTGCCCATGCCATAGTTCCTTGTTCGACCGCACCGGCGTGGTGACCGGGGGGCCTGCGCCGCGGCCTATGGACCTGTTCCCCATACGATTACAAGCGGATGGCAACCTGGTCGTAGATACCAGCCAACCTGTCGAGCGTCAGGAGTTTGAGACCTCCCAGGTATTATTTTTAGAGTGAGGTATTTCGATGCGTGATCGAGAAAATTACACTCCTTTCGTAGCAATTGGGTTGGGGCTGACCCTGGGAATCATGGCTGTTTTTCAACTTTACGTGATGAAAGAACCGGAGCGTATTCAACACGTCCAGGCCGAAGACGCTGAGGAAATGAAAGAAGCGGGACGAATTTTGTATGATGAAAACTGCACCGCTTGCCACGGAGAAATTGGCGAGGGGGGCATCGGCCCGGCCCTGAACTCGAAGGCCTTGCTCTCCACAACCTCGGATGAATCCATCTTCAATCTGACCCTCACCGGCGTGCCCGGAACCGTCATGCCCGCCTGGGGCCAGGCGTTTGGGGGGCCTTTCACCGATGAAGAAGCGAGGCAGATCACCGCTTACATTCGGTCTTGGGAACCCAACGCCCTTGACATAGAGCCGGTGGTCTTCGTCCCCGACCCGGTCCGCGGCGCGGAGATCTTTGCCTCTACCTGTTTCATCTGCCACGGAGTGAACGGCATGGGTACCGAAATAGGGCCGCGTTTGAACGATCCTGACAGGCTGGGCGAATTTGATGCTGACTGGTTTCGCGCCACCATCGCTGCCGGGCGGCCAGCCAAAGGGATGCCCACCTGGGGCACTGTAATGTCACCCCAGAAAATTGATGATGTGGTGGCGTTGTTGATGGCCTGGCGTGACGGCATTGAAGTGGAATATTCGGTCTCGATAGAGGTTCGCCTTTCCAGCGCCTTGCTCGCTTTGCAGCAAAATGATTCTGCGAATGCGATATTTCACCTGACTGCCGCGCTGGAGTCGGCCAACGAGGAACAGGCGGAGGTTATCCGGGTTGTTCTAGAGTTGCTGGCAGAAAATGATCGGGCTGGGGCTATGGAGGCCTTGTTCGCCTTGTTTCCTCCAGAGGAGTTCGGAGAGGAGCTATACGCCTCCAATTGCGCTTCCTGCCATGCCGCCGATGGAACCGGCGGATTTGGCACGAACCTGCACGCCAATGTATTGATCCAATCCATGAGCGATGCTGAGCTGCTGGAATTTTTGATGGTCGGACGGCCGGGGACGGCCATGCCTGGCTTTGAAGGGTCTATGACGGAGGAGCAGATAGCTTACCTGATCGCTTTCCTGCGCAGTTGGCAAGAATAGGCCCGGAACCTTCGGGATAAAATTCTCATCTAACCAATACTAAAATAAATTAACCACCAAGGCCCAAAAACACTAAGGAATACATTAATCATAGTGTCTTTGGGCCTTGGTGTATTTCTCTAATCCGGCCTAAATTAACTCAGAATCCGAAAGCCAGTTTTTCAGTCCGCCGAAGGGCGGACTTCGTAAATGTTCGTGCGACTTTAGTCGCTG
>CBDUUP010000169.1:0-9227 GCA_965370435.1 uncultured Anaerolineales bacterium
TACCTGTTATTGGATAATATCTTCGATAGACCGAGGAGTGGTATCTTGCCCACCTGGAAATATTCAAAAGACCATCATGGTTCCCAATCCAATCATCAAAACAATTTGTCAAAAAAGCGTAAAGATTGTTTAGAGAAGGATCTATTAAATCATAGTCCTCAAACCCGGGCTTTCCCTTGAGTCTCCCCTCTTTTCTAAGCTCGTGTTCGATTTTAGTCTCAGCATATGGAAGCATTTTACAAAATGTGATCGGAGAAGAACCGTCGCCACAAATGTCCTGTAAAAAGTCAAGGTTTTCCAAAACGGATTGAAATGTGGTTTCCGGATGGAAAAGCATAAAACCATAGTCATATTTTATATCTAGATTTTTAAGTACCTTTACTGCTTTACTGTTTTCTTCTGTGGTCATATGCTTATTCATAAAACGTAAGCCATCATCGGTACCGTTTTCGATACCAAGATAAACCAAAAATAGACCTGAGTTTCTCATTAAATCAAACCGGTCTGCATCAATTTCATCCGGTCTACAATTGATTTTCCACATTATTTTGTCACTCAGCCCCTTTTCGTCCAATAATTCACAAAAACTAGTGACCCACTCTTTCCCTCTTTTTCCACCTACAGGAAAATCATCATCTTGAAACATGAATATCGAGCAATCCAACTGCTGGTGCAGTAATTCCATTTCCCTAACTACCATTTCAGGACGTCTCACGCGTTTTACCTGCCCCTGGGGCTTAGAATAGAATTCTCTAATACTACAAAATGAACAGTTATAGAAACATCCCCTTCCAGCTAAAATCGTAGCAATTTTTTTCCCCAGAGCATATTCCTTCAACGGCTGACGAACAGGAGGTGGAAAATTGTCTATATCCTCTTCGAGTGGTCGCAAATCATTGGCAACAATGGAACCATTTTCTTTATAGGCGATACCATCAATATGTTTCCATTCTCTTCTAGCATAGATGGATTGAACTAATTCAAGAAATGTATTTTCGCCCTCAAAGAGTACGACAGAATCAAGCTCGGGAATTAATTTTAAAAGTTCAGTATATCTCAGGCTGGGATAATGTCCACCTGCGCTAAAGTGACACTTTACCCCACTCTTTCTGAGGTACTCTAGTAAGTCTTTAAAGTCATAGAGATGATACTGGAATATTACAGAAAAACCCACAACTAATGGTTCATATTGAGAAATTTTTTCCAGGATTCGTTCTTTTCCCACGCGAAAATCAATTATTTTGATATCAAACCCATTTTCCAGTAGTACCGATGCTAAGTATCCTACTCCAAGGTTGTCTTGCTCCAAGAAAGCCACGAACACTACGGGATTATTGTACATAGATGCTCCCTACAATAAAAACGGACAGGCCAAGCTGTGGCTGTTGATACAGTTTAGCTTTTTTATATTTGTTTATCCGAATTTTCCCAATATTTCAGCCATTTCATTTAACATTTTTGCTTCGTTTAGTTTAATTCGGCTTTCAATTTTTGCTAGTTCTGCAAAATGTTGTATTTTTACCCTGTGGATGTTCACAAGAATATCATCGGGCAATATTCTTGTTAAAAAGGGGGGAGGGTCCATATACCATTCCCAGTTTTTGGCCAGGGCTGTAATTGCTGTCTCACTTACATTTGGTAGCCGCATATCATCAGACATCGTGTTTTCTCCTTTTTTAGTAAACGTAAGCCTGTCCGTTTTTCCAACATTTTCTCACACAATATGTTTTGCGAGTCACATACCTCATTAGTCAAAATTAATTTCTGAGTAATCGCCCTTATAAAATTTATATGAGCGTCATAACACAATTGATATGCATAGCTTTTCCGCCTCTATGAGATGATTTTTCATTAAAACCAATACAAAGAGGCTGGTACAGAAACTATGTTATATTGAAAACTTACTGATTCTTAGGGGGATGGATTAGTGAGACCGCGATAAGCCCTAAACCAAACAAGATAGTTCCAAGTTGATTATAACCTATTTATCGAATCCTGAAAATGAGTTTGTAAAAGTCGTGTGCACGCAAAAGATGTCAGGAATACAGGAACCTCCCGCTGGCTTGTCTTGATACAGCAATTTTCAAGGGATAATCCAGACTAGATTGGACATTTCGGTCTGAGAAACAACCTGCGGAAGGTTTAAGGTGACAACATTTGTGTGCATACCTAAAGGTCAGTTCACGGTGGGCAGTGAATAGATTTTAGATTGGCGGGGTTTTGGTCTATAATACTTGGGTGAGGCATCTTTAGGTTTAGATTATGACATTTTCGAGATTGGTTGGAACGGCACGATCCTATTTTTCGATTATGCGCGGCTCTGTGTGGGGGGAACGCGCCGTGTTGGCTTTGATCTTGCTGGCCGCGGCGGGGTTGCGGTTGAATGGCCTGGATTGGGACGGATACCGGCACTACCACCCCGACGAACGCTACCTCACCTGGGTGGCGACCAGCGTGGAATGGCCTGATGAGGGGGCCACCGCCTTCGTCCCTTATGAATCCACCTTCAATCCTTATTATTGGCCGCCGGAAGCCGCCAGCAAGGGCATACTCACCATGCCGCAGGACGAGGCCCGCAAGTTCGCTTACGGGCACCTGCCGCTTTACATGGGCGTGGCGGCCACCCGCCTGATGGAACGTATCGGACCGGGATTGAACAACGTCTTTCCAACGGATTGGACGGTCACTAGCGACGTTCTCAACGCCGCCGGGGACATCGAATTCACCCACCTGACCGCTGTGACCAGAGCCTTGACCGCCCTGATGGACGTGGGCACGGTCGGGCTGCTGTACGTATTGGGGAAGCGCATGTATGGGCCGGCGGTGGGGCTGCTGGCCGCCGCGCTGCTGGCCTTCAACGTGATGCACATCCAGCTTTCCCATTTCTTCATCACCGACCCTTACATGACTTTCTTCGTGACCGCGGCGGTGGCTTTGATGGCCGGAGCCATGAAGGCCAGCGCAGACAGCCGTACCCGGCGGTACGCGCCCTGGGCGGCGGCGGTCTGCGCTGGCCTGGCAGTGGGGTCGAAATTCGCCGCCATTCTGCTGGTCCTGCCCCTGGGCATCACCTTCTGGATGCTCAAAGAGAAGACCTTGAAAGCCCGTTTGCTGGGGTTCGGCGGGGCATTACTGGCAGCGGGGCTGGCCTTCGCGCTCACCAATCCCTTCGCCGTGCTGGACTGGACCTGCGCGCCCACGCTGGCGGGGATGGAGTACGGGCCGTGCTACTTGAATAACCTCGTCAGCCAGAACGCTATGGTGCGCGGCGACCTCCGGTTCCCGTTCTCCCGCCAGTATATTGGCACGCTGCCTTATCTGTATTTCATTGAGATGCAGGTGCGTTGGGGGATGGGGCCGCTGCTGGGGTTGGCGGCCTTTGGCGGTCTGGTGTGGGCGATCGTTCGGCTGTTGCGAAACCGCCGGACGCCCAACCCCGCCGAAGTGGTCCTCATAGCCTGGGTGCTGCCTTTCTTCCTGGTCACGGGGGCCTTTCAGGTCAAGTTCATCCGCTACTTGCAGCCCTTGATCCCCTTCCTCACCCTCTATGGCGCGGCGATGTTGTGGCGCTTGCGGTCAAAACTCTGGCGGTGGTTGGCAGTCGCGCTAGTGTTGACCACTACCGGATTGTACGCCTTGAGTTTCGCCAATATGTACCGCCAGCCGCATCCCTGGCTGGCCGCCGAGGAATGGATGCGGGAAAATATTGATGCCGAAGCCCGCGTGTTGGGAGAGAAGTGGGACGAGGTCTTCACCCCTCTTATCAACGCCGGGCGGCTGACCTGGATGAACGGGGTCGGCTCGGAAGATGACGCCGCCAAGCTGGAGGCCAACCTGATGGCCCTTTGGCAGGCCGACTATCTGGTGATCGCTTCTAACCGGGTGTACGCCGTGGTGGGCCGCCTGGACACCATGTTCCCGATCTCGAGCCAGTTCTACCCGCTGCTTTTCGACGGCAGCCTGGGGTACGAGGTAGTTTATGTGGGCGGGCGAGGGCCGAATCTGTTTGGCTATCACCTCTGGGCGGATACCTTCAGTTGGGCGGGGTTGACGCCCCCGGCGGCGGTGGGCGATTATCTGGCAGCCCATCCGGGCCTCAATTGGGGCCGGGCCGACGAGAGCTCCCTGGTCTACGACCAGCCTATGGTGATTATCTTTGCCAATGAGGGGCGGTTGAGCGTGGAGGAGATGCTGGCGTTGTTTGAGATTGAGTAATATAAATAATAGACAATTAGATTAGAATCTACATAACTAGGAACGTAAATGTCAGAAAAAAACATAGAACGTAAAGAACAGCTTTTTAACCTATATGCTTCAAATCTGAGCCTCTATATGCCCGAATTGAAAGATATATTTATGTGTCCTCTATGTGGAGAAAGATTCCCCCGCACATCAATTCACTCCAATGATGTGACGATAGAGCATATTATTCCCCAAGGTATTGGAGGACGATTAACAACATTGACTTGTAAATCATGTAACAACACTGACGGAAGCTCACTAGATTCCCACTTAGTACAAAAACTTAGGCATGATGATATTTTAGCAGGCAAAAGTGAACTTCCACTGAGAGCAACCATTAAAATTGGCGAAGGTGAGCTAGGAGCGGATGTCTATTTATCTGAAGATAAAAATCCGAATATTCGTATCATAGGACTACCTCAAATTTCAAATCCTGAATTACATAAACGCGCTCAAGAAGATTTTTCTCAAGGGGCTCGAGAAATTCAAATGACCGGAAATTTGGGTTATAGCCCAAAGAGAAGTACCATAGCTATAATTCGAAGTGCATACCTAATGATGTTTCGTTATTTTGGTTATGGTTATATTCTCTTTGACAATGTAAGAAAAGTGGTGGAACAAATTGCCAACCCGGATATTGAGACCAACATTCTAAAAAGTGTTATGAATCTCAAAGACGCACCACCATATAATAATTCTGTAGCTGTTTTATTAGAACCGAGGGAACTTCGTAGCTTCTTAGTATTACTTGATCTATCAACAAAAATTACCCGGAACATAGCCGTAGCCCTTCCTGGTCTAGATGCCAAAAGCGACCAAATCATTGATCGTTGGGCATCGCTTACTGACTCAGGAGATATAACAAACACTAAGCCCCGGTTTCAAACTCTACAATATAGCCCTACTATTCCCTCAGATCCCACATACAAATTCCTACCATCAGGCATTTGGAGTGTTGTATACCCTGATGAGCCAAAGGATAAAGTAAAATCCAAGTAGTTTAATTTTATTCAATTACAAAGACTTATCAACGGTGTTGTTTTCTTGAAACTGTTTGAATGAAATAGAGATCCAAATAACGATGACTGTTGTAATAGCGTATTGCTTTCTAAAATATGTTGCAGTTATTGCCGACTGCCGAGTTTCCTATGAAAACATACCTCAAAAAGATGATAACCTTCAAAAAATATATCAAATTGACAATAGGATGGTTTTAGGATTTTCAGGGCCATTAGAAGGAGCCCACCAGGTTATCGAATTTATTAAGCCAAACATTGAAAGCTATAAAAAGCCTCCAATTGCGAGAAACTTGGAAAATGATGTGGTTCGGTGGATGAAACATGCCTACAAAGAAATTAGGAATCCAAAACACAGAAAAGGTTTGAGCTTTATACTAGCAACCGTCGAACCAAGGAGAGAGTCACGCTCAAGATTTCTAACCCAAGACGGACGAGAGCAACCAAGATCCGAATGGTATTCCTCAGTCCCTGAGTTGAGAGCATTGACACTAAAGCCCCATAAAGATAGACCGGAAGAGTTATGTGAAGAAAGGGGAGGGAAAATAATAATTGGTGTTCCAGTCGAAATCCGAAATGCTATCTACGATCAATTAAACAAGTTGGTCGGTTTTGCAATGAATCAACCCCAGTTACAAATTATTGCTGTTATAAACAGTCTTATGTCATTGCTAATGCAAGAGAATGTAGAAACTGTAGGTGGCCTTTTTCAATGTGCCATATTAAGTGTAAATGGTATTGAATGGATTACTCACGGATCGCCAAATGTTTCGCTATACATTGAAGGTGGTCATTATAAACAGAAAAATGAACTTACAGGAGAAATAACTCCCTTGCTTACATTGCAGGAATGGATGGAAAAATGGCGTTCCCAAAACATTCCAGGGAGTGCAGGGGCTTTTGAAGACCCTGATTTGCGAAAAGTTGCTTTGCTAAGTCAACTTGAAATGAATCCAGGCATATGTAAATATTGCCCTTATGCTCAACCGATTGACATTCAAGGCAATGTCTATTTGCAGTGTGAGGCAAACAAGACGAATCCAAAGCTACCGAAATATCCTGAATTACCTGTAAAGATATGCCCTGAGAACCAATCTCCGCTGTCCAATAAATAAGCATTCCTTTTTCAAGGCAATAATACATCCCTTCCCGCTACAGTTTTATTATTCAACCCTCAATATCAATTATACCGGTTAGAAAATTGAACCCCTTTCGCCCGTCAAGCGTATCATAAACACACACCCCAACGGCCCAAAAAGGAGCAACCCACCATGCGCTGGTTCAAATACATTCTTCTAGGCGCCTTCTTCATCACCCTGCTGGGGGCTTGCGGCGGACCCCCGCCCGAGCCGGGCATGGCCCCGGAGCCGGTCTCCGGCATCGCCTTCACCACCGAACGGGACGGCGACTTGAATATCTATCTCATGCAGCCTGATGGCAGCGGCATCACCCGTCTGACCGACGACCCTGAGGTGGACATGCACCCCACCTGGTCGCCGGATGGCCGCCAGATCGCTTTCCGCTCCCAACGGGACGGCAGTTCGGACATCTTCATCATGGGCGCGGACGGCTCTGATCCGGTGAATATCCTGGGCGACGCTGTTGACAGCATTGATGACGAGTTCGCCCCGGTCTGGAGTCCCAATGGAGATTATTTCGCCCTGTACAGCGACCGGTTCAACCCCGCGGGTAATTGCGGCGGCTATTTTACCCTCTTCCATCGCGGGTCCATCGTCCCCGTCAGCGGGGACAAAGATGAGATCCGCCCCCTGGGGAACATCCCCGGCGACCAGATGACCCTGACCTGGACGCCGGATGGGCGCTTTGTCACCTTCGGTTCAGTGTGCAGCGGAGATGTTTCCCACCTCCACAACTGGGAACAGGCCACCGGGGAGGTCACCCAGATCACCGACGGCCCCTACCGCGATTTCCACCCGGCCTGGTCTCCCGATGGGCGCTACCTGGCATTCACTTCCAACCGGGACGGCTACAGCGACATCTTCGTCCTTGACACCCTCACCGAAGAGATCACCAACCTGACCTTCAATCCCAGGCGCGACACCGAGCCGACCTGGTCGCCGGACGGCAGCCAGATCGCTTTCACCTCTGAACGGGATGGCGATAAAGAGATCTACGTGATGAACGCCGATGGCTCCGACCTCTACAATCTCACCAACAACCCCGCCGACGATTACACGCCAGAATGGTCGCCGATACCGTAGGGGTCTAAGTAGTCTGAATAGTCGAAGTGGTCTTAGTGGTCGGGTAGTCAGACAGCCGGATAGTCGGATAGCCGCGCGGCCTTTTTGGCTCGCGACTATCCGACTATTTGACTGCTCGACTATATGACTAACAGACTAAATCAGGGCATGGGGTTGTTATTGGCCCACTCGCTGCCCAGCCGCACTTCAACGTCATATTCGTGATAGGGATCGTAATTGAAAATGATGTAATAGTTGGAGATATTCATCAACTCGACCAGGTACTTCACCGTGTAGGGGTTCCCGGTGTAGTCAATGATGGTGACATAGGCGCTGTACGGCCCGCTGTCCACTGTGGAGACAATGTTGGCCCCCTGGCCGTTCAAGTAATCGGCGGTGCGCGGCCCCAGGCCGGGCGTCCCGCTGATGTTCTGGATCATTATGCGGGCGCTCTCCGCCTGCATGCGCTCCAGGGTGGAGCCGGGGGTGAGCGGGCTGAGCGGACCGGCGGTGGCGAAGATCTCGTCTCGCAGGGTGCGGATCTTATCGGGGAGGGGGATGAGGATGCTTAAATTATCCGGCGAAAAGCCAAAGAGCACGTGTTCCTCATTGATCACCCCATGACGGATGTTCTCCTCGGGGATTTGCAGCGCAAGAGTCGCCAATTTGATCGCATCCTCCAATTCCAAGTTGGTCTGAATACCCGTTGAAAGTTCAGCATATAGGGTAGGCGCATTGCCGATCAAGGTTGGCAGCATGTTGAAATGTAGAATCCGATCCCGGATGGCTAAGACCACCTGTTGTTGGCGCTGGGCGCGGTCGAAGTCGCCGCCTTCGGTGCTGCGAGTACGGGCGTAAGCCAGCGCATACTCCCCTGGCAAGACCTGCACACCGCGTTTCAGCGTGATGATCTGATCCTCATCGCCCAGGCGATCAATCTGGATCCTCTTCTGCACGTCAATTTCCACGCCCCCAATCTCATCAATAAACCGCACAAAAGAGCCGAAATCAATCTGGGCGTAATAGTTGATGGTCACGCCGATGGTTTGCTCCACGGTCCTGACCGCCAATCCTGGTCCGCCGCCGGGCAGGTGATATGCCTCGCCCAGGTAGTAAGCGGTGTTTATCTTGCCGTGCTTGAATCCCGGAATGTGGACCCACAAGTCGCGGGGGATGGAAAGAATCCCGGCCGTTTTTGCCAGGGGGTCAACGGTCAGCAGCATCATGGTATCAGAGCGGGGCGGTCCCAGATCGGCTTCCCAATCGCGGTAATCCAATCCGATCAGTAGGATGGTCACCCGCTCGACTCCGTCCCACGGCTCCAGGGAGGGGGGCAGCGACACCAGCGTGGGGGTGAGGACCGGGGTGGGGTCGCCTTCCCTAAAGGGAGGGGTAGGCGTAGAGCCGAGGATAAGCTCGATGATGCCCCCGGGGCCTTCGGCGCCCAGGCGTTGGCCGAAGGTGTAGCCCAGACTGATCAGCAGAACGCCGATCACCAGCAGCCCCAGGATCCAGACCCATTTCCGCCAATCCCACCCCTGGGGCAGGATGTTTTTCAAGCGGGAGAAGAGATCATTCTTCATAGTAGAAACCTCCTCCGGCTGTCAAAGGGCAGCGATGCGGCCGGGGGCAGCGAGGGCGTTGGGGTTGGGGTGAAGGTGGGCGTGGGGGTCGGTGTAGGGGTGGGCGTGGAGGTATCGCCCGGAGGCAGGGAATCGGTGGGGGTTGGTGTGGGTGTGGGGGTCAAAGTATCACCGGGAGGGGTTGT
>CBDUUP010000170.1:0-9203 GCA_965370435.1 uncultured Anaerolineales bacterium
TTCCACTTTTTGGACTTCTGCAATTCCTGCAGGGCCGCGGCGCTCTTCATGGATTTGGAGGTGAAGGGGAAAGTCACCAGACGGATGAGGATGGTGAATATGATGATTGCCAGGCCAAAGGCGAAACTTTCACCGATCGTGTTTGCCATCAAGCTGTAGATGAACAGCATGGCGTTGGTCATAGGGTCAACAATAAGGGTATTCCACATAGAATTATCTCGTAAGCGCGGTTAGTTTTCGGGGGTGAACTGCCACTCGATATTGCCGTCGGCGTCGAAAGCGTAGAGCAAGGCTTCTTCTCCGATGACGGTGATCAGGATGTATTCACCGGCGGCCACGGGGGAGCCGTACAGTTTGCTCTCTTCCAGCGTTTTGCTCCAGAGAGGGTTTCCGTCCAGGTCGAGGGCGTAGAGGGTGCCGGCTTCGGTGCCGATGTAGACTGCATCCTCAGTGACCAGGGGAGCGCCGGAGATAATGCCGTCGGTCTCGATCCGCCAGGCCAGGCTGCCGTTCCCTGTGTTCACGGCGAAGAGATTTCCGTCCAAGTCGCCGAAGTAGAGCCGGTCTTCGGCCAACGTCAGGGAGGACCATACCCAGCCATCCGTCTGGAAGCGCCAAAGCACATTGTGGCTGGAGGTGTTAATCGCCAAGACTTCGTTGCCGAAGGTCCCCACGTATACCACGGAATGGTCTTCGTTCAAGACCGGCGCGCCGACCATGGCGCCGCCCAGGTCTAAGGCCCACAGCTCACGCCCGGAGTCCATGTCGAGGGCGTAGAAGTTGTGGTCCATGGCGGGGAGGTAGAGCGCGCCGCCATTGGCGGTGGGCATAGCCCAGAGAGCCTGGTCAGTGGTGAACTCCCAGAGCAGCTTGCCGTCCATATCCAGGGCGTACAGGTTGTGGTCGGCGGAGGGGACGAAGATGCCTTGCTCGGTCGCCAAAGGGCTGCCGATCAAGCGGTTGGTGGCGTCTTCGAAGGTCCAGTTCTGGTTACCGTTCTTGGGGTCCAGGCTGTAGAGGATGTTGTTATATCCGCTGGCCAGAAGCTGCCCGTCGCCGGTCAGGGTCGGGGCGGCGAAAAAGGTGACGGTTGTGTCCGCTTCGGCGGGGTATTTCCAGCGTTGGTTGCCGCTGTTCAAGTTGATGGCGAAAACGTGCGGGCCATATGCCAGGTAAGCGGTGTCTTCGTCTACGGTCAGCCCCGGCCAGCTCGTGGCCGCGAAGCGGTTGCCTGAGCAGGCGCTCAAGAGCAGGCCCAGGGTGATAATTGTAAGGATGAGAAGAATGCGGGATTTTTTCATTTTTTGGATTAGTTGGTTAGTTTATTAGTTGGGTAGTTCAGTTGTTAGGCGCTTAGTGATTAGGAATGTATTATTACGATGTTGCTTGACTTAGTACCTGATTGCCTGTTTCTTTATGGTAGAGGATCGAAGCCGCCGGAGTTGAAGGGGTTGCAGCGGAACACCCGATGGGTTGCCATCCAGCCACCTTTGAGCAGGCCGTATTTGTAGATGGCCTGGTAGCCGTAATGGGAGCAGGTGGGGTAGAAGCGGCAGGTGCCGGAGGGGATGGCTCGAGAGAAGGTCTTCTGGTAGAGGCGGATGAGGGCCAGAAGCGGCCAGCGCGGCAGAGTCCCCAATGTGAGAGGCAAGTCTCGCAGGGCGGGGTCGGCGATTTCGTGGCGGTCCTGTACGGCGGAGTCAGTTGACATTATCGTTTGGCAGTAAGTGGGCACGGTGGAGCAAGGTTTGGATGGTCTCCGTTATCTTCTGGAAGGCGGCCTGGGGGAGGGGCCGGCGGGCCAGCAAGACCAGGTCCCAACCGGGCTGAATTTCTGGGAGCAAGGGGCGGATGGCTTCGCGCAGCCTGCGTTTGGCTCGATTGCGCTGCACGGCTCCGCCGGTGGAACGTCCGGCTGCGACGCCGATCCGGGTGCGGGCCAGTTGGTTGGGCCGGGTTATCAACACAACAAGCGGGTGGGCATACGATGTTCCTTGACGCCGCACCCGCTCGAAATCGGTTGATTTGGTCAGGCGAAAGCTGCGATTCACCTCTTTGCCTTCTCGGAGTCAGCCCTGAATGCCGTGCCTCCTGGGCGAAAGGCCCAGGTTATTTGCTCTTCCAGTTCTGCTTCTTGACGTGGTTGTTCATTTTGACCGTGAGGCGGTGGCGTCCTTTGAGGCGGCGGCGCTTGATGACCTTGCGGCCATCGGAGGTTGACATGCGCTTGCGGAAGCCGTGCACCCGCACACGACGGCGGATCTTGGGTTGGTAGGTTCTCTTGGGCATAGGTTCCTCTGAATAATAAGATTAATAGCCGAGCGATTATACCCTAGGGAGGTGTTTTGGTCAATTAGGGTATAAGTGAACGTTGTATTTTACCACAGATGGGTATACAGGATTGTTATTTTTTCGTTAACGCGTAAGTGAATCTGCTGAAACAATAGACTGAGACGGTGTTTAATCGAGGCAGGAGGTTGAAATGGGAAAGAAATATCATAGGGTATAACAGTTTATTCGCCTGAGTATAGTTTTCTTGGTCCTTGCAGGGTGCCCGACATCGGTTGGCGATTCCACGCCCAGGGTGACTTCGTTAATGTTCCATATTCTAACGCCCTCGCAAGCCGCCACCTTCTCACCTTTACCTACCTACACCTGTGGCCCAAACTTGCTGGGATAAAGGAATTGCTTGCCGCGAAAACTTGCTAAAACGTTAAGTCAAAAAATTAGATTTTGTGATATGATGTGGTCAAGAAAGTAACGGAAAACAAAAGATCCGATAAAGGCAAACCCGGCGAAAGCTGGCGACGCAAAGCTATGGGTCTAAGACGATCTCAGGATCGTTATGACTGCCAGGCCGCCGAAGATGAAATCCTTGATTGACTCTATCTGGGCCTGGCTGCTTGCCAGGTCTTTTTTATTGGCAGGAGAGGAGACCCTCCCACTGCAACATGCGTTCCTATCCGATAACGGCAAACCCGGCGAAAGCCGGCGACGCAAAGCCATGGGTCTAAAGTCGAGCAGAATGCACGGCCAAGATCGCCAGGCTACCGAAGAAAGGAGTTGAACATGTTCAAGAACAAATTCTCAACCATTTATAAGAACATCCTTATATTCATAAGACTTGGTTTGGCTCTCGTCATGCTGGCTGGGATGTCGCTGGCTGCTATACCAGCCCTGGCTGCTGCTGGGCAAGGTTCTGGCGCAGAAGTGAATGACTTAAACTCCCCGAGCCAGAGCGTGTATGCAGAGTTCGCCAAGTTGACCGCAGCAGATGGAGAGGCGCAGGATTATTTTAGCCAATCCTTGGCTATCAGCGGCGACACAGCCGTTGTCGGGGCCTGGGGCGATGACGATAATGGTACTTCGTCAGGCTCGGTCTATATTTACGAACGCAACCAAGGCGGGATTGATGGGTGGGGTCTGGTGACCAAGCTTTCCACTTTCGGAGACCCATATGATGATTTCGGCTGGTCAGTGGCCATCAACGGCGACACCGTATTGGTAGGGGCGATCTTCGACGATGATATTGCTCATGCCGCTGGATCAGTCTACGTTTTTGACCGCAACCAGGGAGGGCCAGAGGCTTGGGGATTAGTGACCAAGCTGTTCGCAGAGGATGCTTCATCTAACGATCTATTTGGGAATTCGGTTGCAATCCATGGCGATACAGCCGTAATTGGCGCGCCCTGCAATGATGACCGAGGGAGCAACTCCGGCTCGACCTACATTTTTGAACGCAATCAGGGTGGCGAAAATAATTGGGGGCAAGTCATCAAGCTAACTGCTTTAGATGGCGCCTCCCAGGATTTCTTTGGAATCTCAGTCGCTATCCGTAGCGATATCGCTCTGGTTGGGGCGTATGGAAATGACAGTCGGGACATCAATGCAGGTTCTGCTTACCTCTTCAGCCGAAACCAGGGTGGGGCTAATAACTGGGGACAAATCAATAAATTGACTGCTTTTGACGGCGATTTTGGGGACGGGTTTGGACGATCAGTGGCCCTTGATAGCGACACGGTTCTGATTGGAGCCTATGGAGATGACACCACTGGTTCCGCTTACCTTTTTGAGCGAAATCAGGGCGGAGCGGATCAATGGGGTTATGTTGTCAAGCTCATCGCTTCGGATGGCGCGATTGAGGACATGTTTGGCTACTCTGTCGCCATTCACGGCGATACAGCCCTGGTTGGCGCTCTCTATGATGATGACATGGGCGCTGAGTCAGGATCGGCTTATACATTTTCACGAGACCAGGGTGGATTGAACACCTGGGGACAAGTGAGCAAGCTGACATCTTCTGACGGTGAAGCCGGAGACTTTTTTAGCTTCCCGGTCGCCCTGGATGGGGACATTGTCCTGGTTGGAGCACAAAACGACGATGACAATGGTGAAAATTCTGGCGCTGCTTATATATTTACTCTTTCAGACCCAGAGGTCAATTCGCTCGATGATACAGTAGGTGTTTTTTACTCCGCCAAAAATCGCTTCGGACTGAGCAACAGTAATGAAGCAAGTTCGGCAGACCTTGATTTCACCTTCGCCACCGACATCATTGGAGGTCTTCCAATAATTGGTGATTGGAATGGTGATGGTATGGACAGCGTTGGGGTGTATGATCCCGTCAATGGCGAATTCCACCTGCGAAACAGCAACAACGGGGGATCCGCTGACCTGTCCTTCTTCTTCGCTCAGGACATTACTAACGGGCTCCCCATCGCTGGGGACTGGGATGGGGATGGGATCGACACTATCGGTGTCTTTGACAGGGCCAATGGCGAGTTCCGCATTCGTAACAGCAACAGCGATGGTCTTGCCGACATCACCTTCTCCCACAAGAAGCTCATCGGCGCGTTACCCATTGCCGGTGACTGGGACGGGGACGGGGTGGACACACTGGGGATCTACATCAACGGCAAGATTTTCATGCGCAACGCTAACTCCATGGGCAAGCCGGACATCAAGTTCACCTTTGGCAGCGCGGGGCTGAAACCCATCACTGGAGATTGGGATGGGGATGGCGTGGATACGGTTGGTGTGTATGATCCTTCCACTGCCGAGTTCCAATTGCGAAACAGCAACAGCGATGGCTCCTATGATCTCCTCTTCCAATTTGGGTCAGGATGGATGGGTCTTCTCCCTATTGCCGGAAATTGGAATGGGAGCTAATAACCAAATTTAATGAAACAGGGGGAGATCACGAAAGTGATCTCCTTCACACGAAATCTAAGGAAGGTTCGAAATGAACGTAAGATCACCGCAAGTACAAGAAACTGATGTGAAAGATGCCTATCTCATCCTAAATAATCAAATCATTCCTATCGAATCCACAGTCATTAATATTGGACGTCAATTGGAAAATGACATTGTGATCCAAGACAACCTTGTGTCAAGAGAACACGCCCAAATCCGGTTTGACGCAGGACATTTTTCTATTCATGATATACAATCCACCGGAGGAACTTTCGTGAATAAAAAAAGGATCACAAGATGCATACTAAACTCTGGCGATGTGATCTCTTTAGCTGGTGCAAAGTTGATGTTTGTTGATAATAGTTCACGCTTGAAAGACAAGACAAAAGCAACTACCAGAAGCTTAGGAAATGGAGGATGATGATGGATATTTCAAATAAAGTTTTGATTATTGATGATGAAAAATCATTGCTGCTTGGCCTTTCAGTGTTGATGAAGCGCAGCGGTTACCAAATCGTAACCGCGGAAAATGGCAAGGACGGTTTGCGATTGGCTAAGGAAGAATTGCCCGATATCATCGTTTGCGATGTGATGATGCCCCCTCCGAACGGTTTTGAACTCCGCAAGTTGTTGAGTGAATATCCAAAAACCGCCAATATACCCTTTATTTTTCTTACCGCTCGCACAGACCAAAGAGATAAGGTAAATGGCATCACATCTGGGGCAGATGACTATATCACCAAGCCTTTTCACCGCCAGGAACTGATCGCACGCGTAGAAGCTGTGCTTAGGCGTTCCGAAATAGGAAAAGAAAAAGGCCGCCAGGAAATGAAACTTCAAGCTGAAGTTCAATTGAAAAAACTCAAGAGTGAATTGTTGCAAAATTTCCATCACGAATTACGAACACCCCTGGCGAACATTTTCATGCCTCTCGAAATAGTCATGTCATCCAAGATCAAGGAACCAGAAGATCAAATCAGGTTTATTGAAATTGCTCTATCGAACACTAATAGACTTCATGGGTTAATTGAGGACCTGATCTTACTCACTAACATTGACCTGAATGTCTTGAATAGAATCCGCCAAGAAATCCGGTTGGAATATGATTTCTACGAACCGATCAAAAAGCGATTTGATTTTTATCTGGATAAGGACCTGGAGGTCAATTACGATGTCCAAGTTACAGGGACAATCAACGCTCCCCGAAATGAATTCCAACAAGTGGTCAGGCATTTGGTTGACAACGCCATGAAGTTTAGTCCGGTTGGCGGACGCGTGCATGTCGGCCTTTTCTCAACGGGAGATGGAGGCTTCCGATTGGTTGTTAGCGATGAAGGCCCGGGTATCCCAGAGGATATTCGTGATAAAGTGTTTGAGAAATTCTATCAAGGCAGCCAAGGCGACACCCGGGAGCATGAAGGCCTGGGAGCGGGGTTGTTTATCGCTCGCTCGGTGGCCCGATCTCTCGGCGGAAAGGTGAATATACTCAAAAGTCCAGAAGGATGTGAAGTTGAATTCACAATCCCGCCGGGTGAAAATATACAACAAGTGGAAGAAAGAATCGAAGATTACCAACCCGCCATTGCATAAAGACGCCCTTCAGTCTAAGGCCGACATTAGGCATTTATGTGCTGAGGAATTGAGTGAGAATATTGACTCAGTGCGCATCTCCAAAAGAATTGACGAAATAAGCGCAGATATTTTTTATAATGCTCAAACTATCGATCAACGAATACAAAAAAGACCATGGAAGCAATAAACGGTAACGAATCGCTATATCGAGCTTTGTTTGAACAAACTAATGACGGCGTATTTATTATCAGTTTGGATCTAAAGTACTTGGCTGTCAACCAACAAGCTGCGGACATGTTAGGATATGAAATCGAAGAAATTGTGTCTATGCCAGTTGATGATATCGTCGCTCTAGAACAAACTACGGATAATCAAAGGGTTTCTTCCCCAACCGAAGAAGCAAATGAGCCAGTATACGAACGTATTTTTAGAAGAAAAGATGGGACCACTTTCCCAGTAGAGATCAGCACATCCATCGTATACGATAATTATGGAATACCCATACATATCCAAAGTTACGTTCGAGACATAACGGAACGAAAACGGTCTGAAATTACACTTTTCCGACGTGAGAAAATTCTTGAAGCAGTTGGTTTTGCCGCCGAACAATTTATGAGATCCTCTATCTGGGAGGGAGATATCATTGAAGTCCTTAAGAAGTTAGGGCAAGCAGCAGATGTAAATTGGATAAGTATTAAAAGTAAAAATATTGATTGCCAGAATGGTCAGGAATTAAAACAAATAGCTGATTGGATATCGTCTGATTCCTTCAATGACGTTGTAAAAACAGACCTTGGAAATATTCTCAAGCAACAAGGATTATCCCTTTGTGAGGAGGACTTTCATCAATCAGAAGGAATGTATGTGGAACTGAAGGAACTCCCTAGGGCCGGGATGAATGGCAATACGGATCATAAAATTCAGGCCATCGCAATAGCGCCCATTTTTGTCAAATACGACTTGTGGGGTTTTATCATTTTTGCGGATTTCACTAATCAACGGGAATGGTCAAAAGCGGAGAGAGACGCAATTATTGCAGCCTCCAATATTATTGGCGCTGCGATCCAAAGGGATCAGTTTGAGAGTGAGTTACACCAAAGTGTGGCCCGAAATAGAACGATTGTCGAAGCGCTCCCTGATCTAGTTTTACGCATAGACCGAACTGGCAAACTTTTAGAGTTTATCGCAAACGAAAAACATCCCTTGCACATGCCCAGGGATAGTGTCGTTGGTAAGCGTATTCAAGATATTTGGCCCCAGACCATTTCGGATTTGATAATGGCCTATGTCTCGAAAACGCTTGAAAGCGGAAGTTCACATTTGTTTGAAGATAAATTCTTAGATGATATTCGCACTTACGAAACTCGGTTCGATGGGATTAGTGAAAATGAGGTATTAGCGATTATTCGTGATGTTAGTGATAGGGCGCGCCTGGAGCAAATGAAATCTGATTTTATAAACCGCGCCTCCCACGAATTGCGGACTCCCTTGACCACTGCCATACTAATGACAGACCTTATCAAGGAAGGAGGCGCTAAAGAGGAACTGGAAGAATTTTGGAAGATATTAACCAGTGAACTGAACCGTCAAAAAATATTGATCGACAGATTTCTAATTGCTGGACGATTAGAGAGCAATATGCTTGCATTAGAACCAGCGCCGATGGATTTGATGCCGGTTCTCGAGGAATCAATTGCCGCAGTTAGCCCCTTGGCAAGGAAAAAAGAAATTGAAATTGTGAAAGAAATTCCTTTGACGATTCCAGAGATAGTCGGGGATAAGAGCGGTCTTCAACAAGTTTTTATCAACTTGATAAACAACGCAATAAAATTCTCTCCTGAAGGAAGCCGGGTCACGATTGAGGTAGTTAAGAAATCTGATATGCTGGGGATAAAAATTCAGGATCAGGGTATCGGTATTCCTGTAGATGACCTTCCTCACATGTTCAAGCGTTTTTATCGGGCGCGCAATGTCACCCTGGCTGAAATTCCTGGCAGCGGAGTGGGTCTCTACCTGGTTAAAAGTATAGTTGAAAAGCTAGGTGGGGAGATTTACGTGACCAGTTCTGTTGGGCAGGGAACAATGTTTGAGGTAGCGTTAAAGGTTTCATAAATTGACCCCTTGGATTGATTAGGGTCTGATGTTTTCGGGTTAGGCTAACTACTCCTCCTCCGGGTCAATGGCCCCTGGTTGGATTACGTCTATCACTTCGCCGTGCAGGTCTATGACGATCTTGAAGCCTAACATGCCCAGGTAGGCGCGGGCCTCTTCGGGGAAGCCAGTTTCGAATAGGTTTTCCATTTGCTGGTCAATGTTCTTGAACTGCTGTTCGAGGGCGGCGCGGCTGAAGGGGTCTTCCTGGCCGAGCATCTTGGCGGCCTGCTCGCTGAGGATGTCTTCGTGGCCTTCGATGGATTCGGTCATGACTTGCAGAACCT
>CBDUUP010000171.1:0-9166 GCA_965370435.1 uncultured Anaerolineales bacterium
CTTCACCCCCACCGCCATCCTCGAAATCATCCTCCCCACCGAGACCCTGCTCCCCCCCACCATGACCTCCCAACCGCGAAAACTAAACATCTGCCTGGGCGCGGAGCCGGACACCATTCACACCCACCTGCACTCCATGTATGTATCCAGGGCCATCCGGGAAGCCGTTTTCGATGGGCCGATTGACAACCGCGGCTACGCTTACCATCCGGTCATCCTTGAGAAGCTGCCCTCCCTGGCCGATGGCGATGCAGTAGTAGAAACCATTACCGTCCAAGCCGGAGACCAGGTCGTGGACAGCGATGGGGAAATCATCACCTTAACCTCTGGGGCGATCGTCCGTCCATCAGGCTGCCGCCAAGACGACTGCGCCATCACCTATGCCGGGGGCGCGTTGGAGATGGATCAACTCTCGGCTGCGTTCACCCTGCTGGACGATCTCAAGTGGTCGGATGGCGAACCCCTCACCGCGGCGGATTCGGTGTTCAGCTATCAAATCGCCAAAGAATGCGAAGACCAATGGGGCCGGTGTGGAGGCGGCGCATTGACCTATGGTTCTTATAGGCTTGCCACCATTGACCGTACGGCCAGCTACACCGCCCTCGACCTTACAACCACCCGCTGGGTCGGGCTGCCAGGTTTCCTCGACCAGGGCTATCAGACCAATTTCTTCACTCCCTTCCCCCTGCACCGGTGGGAGAATTACTCGGTCCAAGAGATCGTTGAGGCCGAAGATGCCAACCGCAAGCCCCTGGGGTGGGGGCCGTACCGCATCGTGAATTGGGAAGCCGGTGAGCGCATTACCCTGCTGCGCAATCCCTACTACTTCCGGGCCGATGAGGGCTTACCCTATTTTGACCAACTGACCTTCATCTTCATCCGTTATTTTCCCACCCTAGACTTTGATAGCGCCCTCGCAGGCTTGCAAGCCGGAGACTGCGACCTGCTCAGCATGGACACCTATCCAGAGCAAAAACTGGATGAGGTGATGGCCCTGGCCCAGTCGGGAGACTTGGAACTGCGCACTATTCCAGTGCCAATCTGGGAACAACTCACCTTTGGGATCAATTCCAGCCCCACGTACACCCAGCCCAATTTCTTCGGCGACCTGCGCACCCGCCAGGCCGTCGCACACTGCATAGACCGCCCGCGCATCGTCGAACAGGTCTTCAACGGATTTACCACCATAGCAGAATACTACATTCCCCCCACCCACCCGCTCTACCCGCCAACCGGCCTCGCTTCCTACCCCTACGACCCAGAGGCAGGAATGGCCCTATTGGAGGAAGTCGGCTGGCGAGACACCACCGGCGACGGACTCCGCGAAGCCCGGGGGGTGGCCGGGATCCTCAACGGCACTCTGATGAAGGTGAATCTATACATCACCGAGTCCCAAATCCGCGCCCAGGTCACTACCCTGATTGCAGAAGACCTGGCCGCCTGCGGTATCGAGGCCACTTTGATCCCGATACCATCCGGCGAACTATTTGAGAATAGCCCGGAAAGCCCCTACATAGGCATGCGATTCGACCTGGTACAACACGGTTGGATAACCGGCATCTTTCCACCCTGCGACCTGTACCTCTCCACCCAAATTCCCGGAGAAGCCAACCAATGGGCCGGGGCCAACTACGGAGGGTACATTAATCCCGCCTTTGATGCAGCTTGCCAGGCCGCGCAGGGAGCGCTTCCAGGTACCGCGGACTTCGTCAATTATCATCAGGAAGCCCTCCGCATCTTCTCCCAGGACCTCCCTTCCCTGCCGCTGTACATGCGCTACTACCTCTTCATCACCCGCCCAGACCTGGCCGGAGTCATCGTCCAGAGCGCCCAGTCCAACGAACTCTGGAATCTGGAGGCTTTTTATCTGCTGCCCTAACGCTCTTTCACCTATCTAGCCTGGGCTTTTATTGGGGGGCAACGAGAACTAGATTTTTTTCGTATTTGGGTTTCTATTGCCTATTCTAGCAATTGAGACCCACATCAGTGTACAATCTATAAACAACCATTCCTATTCTGAAATTTAGGAAAATTCGCCTCCACCTGCGTCTATATACTAGAATGCCCAATCCGCAATCTGAGATAGAACAACTGCTTGAAAGCCATCCGCCGGATGACCCCAAGATCATCGAGGCGGCGGTCAAGCATTACTACCCGGAGGTCTATCGCCTGTCAATATCAATCCTAAAAGACCGGGACGCAGCCGAAGATGTCACCCAAGACACCTTCATCACCGCCGCGCTGAAACTCGACCAATTCCAAGGCCGGGCTCAATTCAAAACCTGGTTGTTCACCATCGCAGTCAACGCCTGCCGGGATCATTTGCGCAGAAAGAAAACCCGCCAGAAATTCTACAACACCCTGCGAGCGATCCAATTCCTGGTTCCCCGCCCCCTGCTGCCCGAAGAAAGCGCCTTGCAGAATGAAACCCAGGCCCAGTTGTGGGCCGCGGTGGATGAACTAGGGGAGAGGCAGCGAGTCCCCATCATTCTGCACATCGCCCACGATCTATCCGTCCATGAAATATCCCAAATCCTGAACGTAAAAGAGAAAACCATCTACTCCCGGTTATACGCCGGTTTCCGTAAATTGCGACAATCCCTGGATGGAAGCGTTGATCTGGACTTCGATGAAGAGAAAAGGAAAGAGGTGTTTGGATGAGCATATCCCATCAAAAAGTCATCGAACTGCTCAGAGAAGCCCTACACCGGCAGTTAGATGAGGAAACCCGCGCCATCCTCGACCAGCACCTGGCAGCCTGTTCAGAATGCCGGGCCAATGCCAGTCTATATCTGCATCTCAAAGAAAGCGCCATGACGCAATGGCCGGTGGGAGAGTATCCCCAACATGGACTGCGTCAAACCCTTGAGGCAGTTCAAGAGCCAATAAGGAGGCTAGATATGTTTCAAAAACTATACGATAACAGCCGCTCAATACTCTGGGCCGTCGTCGTCATCGGATTGATCTTTACCACCAGTTGGCTGGTGAACGCGCTGAGGCCTATCTCTGACACCATCAGCAGCATCACGCCCACCATTGCACTAACCGGTCTACCAACCCATGCGCCGATCTATACGCCAACCTTTACGCCCGTCTTCACACCTACACCCCTACTTCCAGCCCAGGCTGATCGGTTCGAGAGATTGGCTTTCTTGGGGCGAGGGATCATAGCCGATGTGACCAATAGCCCGGACGGAAAGACCTTGGCCGTGGCGAGTTCCACAGGATTGTGGTTGTATGACGCCGAGAGCCTGGAAACGTTGAAGTATATCGAAGTGGAGGAAATTGGGTTGGCGAGTGTTGATTGGTCACCCGAGGGGACCCGATTGGCGGGTGGGGGGGTGGAGGGGTGGATCCATATATGGGATGCAGCCACTGGAGAGGAACTGATGAAGGACCGGGGAGGATTCCTCTCTGTGCGGAGTGTGGATTGGTCGCCGGACGGTGCCCGCTTGGCTGTCGGCCAAGGCGGCGGGCATTATGGGCTTGGAGATGTTTCGATCTGGGATCCAGAAAACTTGGAATATATGACCTCAGTTGATGAACTTCTCTTTGACGTGACCGCAGTGGTCTGGTCTCCAGATAGCTCGCAGTTGGCAATTACTACAAATGATTGGGATGTGATCCTATGGGATGGATCTGCAACCCGGAAACTAAAAAGATCTCCAGGACATTCAGAAACAGTGGTGAGCGTGGATTGGTCTCCTGATGGGATGGAGTTGGTAACTTGCAGCAGGGACGGCACAGTGCGGTTATGGGATGCGATCACTGGGATCGAGGAATTGCTTATAGTGCAGAGAGACATTCCAGCCAATGGCGTTTCTTGGTCGCCGGACGGCGCGAGTATTTTGGTCGGATATCAGGATGGGACCTTTCTGATGATCGATATTGAAAGCCGGGAAACGATAGTGGATTTTGATGGTCATCGCGCTGATATTCCGAGCATGGATTGGTCGCCAGATGGCAGCCGGGTGGTCTCTGGGAGTTGGGACGGTACCTTGCGAGTGTGGGACGCAGTAGGAGGGGAAACGTTGAACGTGGTGAACGTGTATTCGAACATCGTGAACAGCGTGGTATGGTCACCGGATGGGAAGTACGTTGCCGCGGCGGAAGGGCAAGGCCACTGGTCTGCGGGGCGGGGGGCGGTAAGGATCTGGGAGGTGTCTTCGGGGAGGCTGGTGAGGGAGTATTTGAAGCACACCAGTGGAGTGCTGAGTGTGGTCTGGTCGCCGGGTGGAGAGCTGTTGGCCTCAGGGAGCGGAGATAAGACCATACACATTTGGGAAGCTGCCAGTGGAGAGACCATCCACAGATTGGAACAAGATGATGGACGAGTGGGCAGTCTGGCATGGTCGCCGGATGGCGCATTGCTGGCGGCGGCGGGAAGTGATCGGGTGCATATTTGGGATGTGAATAGCGGAGAGACGTTGGAACTGCTGGTGTCTCCAGGGGCAGCGGATATCGCCTGGTCGCCGGATGGGGAGCGGTTGGCAACTACTAATTGGAGTGCACTGCGGGTTTGGGATGCGGTCACCTGGGACCTCCAATTAATGATCAAGGATGGGTCGGAGAGTGTGGCATGGTCGCCAGATGGGAAGTATATCCTGGGTGGTGGTTCCGCCGTTCCTTTTGATGGCGATAGGGAAACAATAGGGAATTTGGGTGTTTGGGATCCATTGAGTGGGGAATTGGTGTGGTTCGCATGGGTGAGCAATCTTTATATCGGTGAGTATATTGATGCAGTTGCCTGGTCACCGGATGGGAGATGGGTAGCTGCCGGTGATTTCAATGGATATGTGCGGATCTGGGACTTCTACACGGGGGAGGAAGTTGCAGTATTGGGAATTCATGAACGGTATGTGACCAGTATCGCCTGGTCACCGGATGGGCAAACCCTGGTTTCAGCCGGGGAGGATGGCACTATGCGAGTGTGGGGAGCGCCGGAGGGGGAAGAGTAAACGTTGGAACGTTCGAACGTTTAAACGCTCCAACATTCCAAGTATTCTTCCTTCGCCAAGTTCCCCAGAGGGGATATAATAGCCTAAACACCATACTCGGCGAGGAAGTCAAATGCCCAAAACCCATCTGGGCGGCGTATACGCCGCCGCCCTCACTCCCCTCAAACCAGATTTCGCCCCCGACCTGGAGGCGATTCCCCTCCTGCTGGATTTTCTGTCTCGGCGCGGCTGCCACGGCGCCCTATTGCTGGGCACCACCGGCGAAGGTCCCTCCTTCGCCCCGGAGGAGCGCATCGCCGTCTGCCGAGCCGCCCTGGACGTGCGCCAAGCCCACCCCGAATTCCGCCTGCTGGCCGGGACCGGCACCCCCAGCCTGGAAGAGACCTCCCAACTGACCCGCGCCGTTTTCGATATGGGGTTCAATGGCGTGGTGGTTCTGCCGCCCTATTACTTCCGTAATGCCGAGGAAGAAGGCTTGTTCGCCTGGTTCCAGGGTGTTATTCAAAAAAGTGTGCCCGACGACGGCGCGCTGTTCGGCTACCACATCCCTCAAGTCTCCGGCGTCCCCCTCTCCCCAGACCTATTGGCCCGCCTCTCCGACGCCTTCCCCAACCAATTCGCCGGGCTGAAAGATTCCACCGGCGATCTCGACCACGCCCGCATGTTGGGAGACCGCTTTGGGGAGCAACTCACCATCCTCAATGGCAATGACCGCCTTCTCACCCAAGCCCTCGAAGCCGGCGCGGCCGGCTGCATCACCGCTATGGCGAACCTCTGCTCCCCGGACCTGCGCCAGGTATGGGATGCCGCACAAGATGGTAACCGCGCCCCCGAAGCCCAAGCCCGCCTCTCCAACGCTCGCGCAGTCCTCGACCGCCACCCTCCCGCCGCCCCCTTCCTCAAAGCCCTCCTCCCCCGCCTGCACGACTTTCCCCGCTGGACGGTGAGGCCTCCGCTGATGCCATTGACGGAAGATACAGAATTGCAGGCATGGAAAGATTGGCAAGAGCAGGAGAAAAGGTAAACAGGTAAACAAGGAACAAGTAAACACGGAAAAACAAAAACCACCCACTTGCACACTTGCAACTTGCACACCTGCCACTTGCCCACCTGCCACTTGCAACCTGCCAACCTGCAACTTGCCAACTTTCAACCCACCTACCATGTCCTATCCCAAAGCCACCTGGCGTTTGATAAAGACCCCTCCCGCTTCCGGCCCCTGGAATATGGCGGTGGATGAGGCTTTGTTGGAGGAGATGAAGCGGGAAGGCTCGGTTCCGGTACTGCGGCTGTTTGGATGGGAACCGGCTTGTCTGTCATTGGGCTATGCGCAGTCCGTGAGCGACGTTGACCGGACGGTATTGGCCGCAAATGGTTGGGAGTTGGTACGGCGCCCCACCGGAGGACGAGCCATCCTCCACACCGACGAACTGACCTACGCCGTCATCGCCCCGCAAGGCGAACCCCGTCTGGCCGGGGGGGTTGTCGAAAGCTACCGCCGTCTGGCGGAAGCCCTGCTGCTGACCCTGCATAAGCTGGATATCCCCGCCCACTCGGACGCCCATGCCGGTGAAATCTCGCCGGACGAGCCAGGGCCGGTCTGCTTTGATATCCCCTCCCATTACGAGATCACCGTGAACGGCCAGAAGCTCATCGGCAGCGCCCAGGCCCGCCGCCGGGAGGGCATCTTGCAGCACGGAACCCTGCCCCTCCACGGCGACCTGACCCGCATCACCCAGGCCCTGAACTTCCCAGACCAAGCCAGCCGCGCCGCCGCCGCCCAACGCCTGCTGGAACGCGCCGCCACCGTTGAGAGCAGCCTGGGGCGCACAATCTCCTGGGAAGAGGCCGCCACATCTTTTGAGGACGCATTCAAAGAAGCCCTGAACCTCACCCTCACCCCCGAAGAATTGACCCCCCAGGAAAAGACCCGCACCACCCAACTGCTACAAGAGAAATTCGCCAACCCAACCTGGACCGACAGACTCTAACCCCTCTCTTACCTGCAACCCGCCTCTCCCCTTTCATCCTTCATCCTTATCTTTCAGCTATAATAGTCCCGCCATGCGTCCCCTCAAACTCACCCTCTTGCTCATCATGAGCCTATTCTTAACCGCCTGCGCCGCCGCCGTCCGTTCCCAATCCGCAACCGCTACTGCCCTCCAGGCCCAGACCCAGGTCGCCTATGTCGTCCAGACCCAGATGGCGGCCTACACCCCTTCTCCAACCGCCACCCGTTCCACCTCCACCCGGACCTCTACATCCTCGCCCACCATCACACCCACACCCACCATCACCCGCACTTCCACCCCCACCCCCCTGCCATACGTCCTGCGCGGCACCCCCATCTCCTGGTATCCCCTGGAGCGGATCGCCACCCACACCGAAAACATCTCCCCCGACAATATTGATCGCCTCCAGGAGTTAGCCCGCTGGCAGGTGGACGGGGTGGGCCTGCCCAGCGTGGTTTTCTCGCCCGACGGATCGCAGTTGGCTTTCAGCAATCAAGACGGGGATATCTTCCTCCTGGAAACCGCTGAAGGCAGCGAGGTCACCTCCTTCGTCAGACTCAACGACTATTTCGCCGCCCGGTTGGTCTTCTCCCCCGATGGCGGCATGCTGGCCGGGATCATGTTTAAACACGGCTACACCCCCGCCCAGGATGTTACCGTGCTGCGCTGGTGGAATGTAGAAGATGGCGAGGTGATCCACAGCGTCTGGCAGCCCCTGGGCACCACCCTCACCGACCTGGCCTTCGCCCCGGATGACTACTCCATCCTGGCCTCCGACAACCACGGCTTCTTGTACGGATGGCGCATCTTGGATACCCAGCTGACCCTCGAAGCGGAAATGGGCGGCTCCCACATCGCGGTTCTTCCCGATGGCAAGACCTTGCTGACCATGAATAGCGAGGGCGTCACCCTCTGGGACTATTACAGCCGGGAGATGGTGAGCCAATTCCAACCTGGAGGCATCCACCAATTGGTCAGCATGGCCCTCTCTTCCGACGGAAGCCTGCTCGCCACCGGCACCACCCTCGCCGGAGGCCGCGCCCTCATTTACATCTGGCGGGTCAGCGATGGGGAACTGCTCCACACCCTGGAAGCCCACACCGGCCAGGTCACCTCCCTGGCTTTTTCAGCCGACAATCGCCTGCTGGTCTCCGGCGGTTTCGTGTTGGACGACAATACCCTCCGCTTCTGGAACGTCGCTACCGGCAACCTGATCCAATCCTGGCCGGGATCTTCCGAGGTCTTCTTCTCCCCTGACGGCAAGCTCATGGGCCGGGTCCAGGGTGGGCAGATCAGTTGGTGGGGGGTACGACCGTAGGTCTTAGGAGTCTGAGTGGTCTTAGTGGTCGAAGTTGTCTGACTGGTCGCATATACCTACAATAGCCTTATAGGAAAAGGGTGACGGGCATTGCTCAAGAAATCCAGAGCATGATGCGTTCTTTCTCAACCCACTGGCGGTCAACTTTCTCCATCCACACCAGAAAACCCGCTCCGGCTAAATAATCGTGTTGGTTGCCGACGTAAACCAGCGCCTCATCCCCTGCCGAGTTGAATCCCACCCGTGACACTTCAATGATCCCATTCGCTTGGGGATACTTTTCATAGAACGCATCCCAACCCCCATCCTCGAAAAATGCGTCAACTTCCTCCCGGCTGATAAAGACCACCCCCTCAACCTCCGGCGGGAACAGATCCTGGAGCGCGTAGGACTCCTGGTTCTTGGCTTGAAGATCGGCAATGGTTTCTGGATCGACCTGGGGGAGTTGTTCTTGAATGTAGGTGATGCTGTGTTCGCCAGAAATGAATGCCGTGTCGGTTCTATCTTGAATAACTCTCATCCCTTGCCCCTCTCCCAGGTGCAGCAAGGCCGCGTAGATGGCAAATTCTTCCGCGCTCAGATCGGGTGTATTCGTTGGAGTTTTCATCGTCTCGGTTGCCTCCGGGATCAAGGTTACGCAGGATAATAGAAACACAATAACAAATAACAGTATAGGAATTTTATCTTTCACTTGGCAAATTCCTCAAATCAATCTCTCGCGCAGTTGCTCCTGAATGTTTTCCAAAATGGGCCGCGCCGACTCGTCCAGGCCCTGGCGCAGATCAAATAGTTCGTAAAACACCGGCAACACCTCGCTCTCCTCGATCATGCCGAGGTTGATGGCGGTTTCGATCACGTAGACCAGGTCAACGAAGGCT
>CBDUUP010000172.1:0-9155 GCA_965370435.1 uncultured Anaerolineales bacterium
CCTGCCCCCATTTCCCCGTTCACCGATTACTCGTTGCCTGATTACTTTATTACCCAATTACCTTGTTGCCTTGTTGCCCAATCACTAATTACCTATTCACTCACAAATCCCTTAATCTCCAGGCGCGAATCTCGAATATAATGTGACCCGGAGGCGCAGCCATGTATAAAGTGATGATCCTGATCGAACCGCCGCCGGACCCCGCTGCTTTCGAGAAAAGCTGGCCCCGGTTCCTGGACTACGCGGAGGCTATGCCCGGCCTGCTCCGGGAGAGCCACACTGGTATAGAACATACCCGATTCGGCCACGCGCCTTTCACTGTGATCCACGAGCTGTTTTTCCAGTCTGAGCAGGCAGCCAGAGAGGCGATGGATTCCCCTGCCGGGCAGGCCGCGGGCGAGGTCCTGCAAGCCATCACCGGAGGGCGGATGACCCTGCTGCTGGCAAGTCACATGGAGGACGACCTCGAAAACATCAAGAAATTCAAGGCCCAGGAGATTGAGCATGACCCCCCCGACACCCCTTAGCCCCACCGACCTGCAAGCCTATCTGGACGAACACGCTATCCCCGGCGAGATCATCCAACTGGAGATTCCCACCCTCACCGTAGAGGCCGCCGCCCAGGCCCTGGGCGTGGAGACCGGCCAGATCGTCAAGTCGGTTTTGTTCTTGGTGCGGGGCGAGGCGGTGATGACCATCACCTGCGGTACCGGCTACGTTGAACGCCGGGCGGTGGCGGCCCGTTACAATGTGGGGCGCAAGCGGGTCAAGCTGGCCGACGCGGAGGCTGTGCTGGCCCACACCGGCTATGAGGTCGGCGCGGTGCCGCCTTTCGGTTATCCTCAGCCCCTGCCCACCTTGCTCGACCCAGGCGTCTTGGAAAACGACGAAGTCTATGCGGGCGGCGGCGGCGGAAACGCCATGACCCGCCTCAATCCCCAGGATATATTACGAATCACTCAGGCGGAAGTCCTCGACCTGCACAACCGACCGGAGAACGTTTAAACGTTCAAACGTTTCAACGTTTTCACGTTACAACCTACAACGCTCAGGAAATTCACCTATGCAAACCATAACCCCGCCGCCTCGTTCTCGCCGTATCAAGCCGTGGCTTCTTATCTTGCTGGCCTTGTTGGTTGTTGGGGGGATTGTGGGAGGCTATGTGATCTATCGGTATTTGCTGCCCCGTCTGGGCCGCTGGTCGAATTACGGGGCTTGGGTGCAAAATCCCGACTCCCACCCGGAATGGATGAACCAGGCCGGGCAGATCTGCGGCGATGCGCCCTTTGCCTTCCCCACCGACGGGGTGATCTTCGGCCTGTGGGACGACTCCTGGCGGCCGGGCCATCGCCACCAGGGGCTGGACATCTTCGCCGGGACCGAGGTAGGCGTCACGCCGGTCTATGCCGCCTATCCCGGTTACCTGACCCGCATGCCGGATTGGATCTCGACCGTCATCATCCGCATCCCCGATGACCCCTTGCAGCCAGGACGCCAGATCTGGACCTATTACACTCACATGGCCGACGTGGAGGGCAATTCTTTCGTCGCGGTCACTTTCCCGCCCGGCACGACGGAGGTCTACGTGGAGGCGGGGACGCTCTTGGGCTACCAGGGCAATTACTCCGGGGACCCCGGCAACCCCACCGGCCTGCACCTGCATTTCTCCATCGTGAAGGACGACGGCGAGGGCAATTTCCTGAATGAATTGAAAATCAACAACACCATAGATCCCTCGCCATATTTCAACCTGCCTGTGAACGCCAAGAAGAACCGGGATGAGCTGCCGGTGTGCGGGGAGGCAGTGAGGTTTGGGGAGGGGTTTGAGAGGGGAGAGGGTAATCAGGCAACAAGGTGATTAGGCAGCGAGTTCACTGGTAGACAGAATAGTGGGTGATCTAGCGCCAGACCCAATCACTAATTACCTAATAACTCATTACCCAATCCCTTCTCATAAAGTATAATTCATCCATCATTAACCAATCCCTTTTCATGGAGGACTCCCATGTCCGAGTACACAACCATCTTGACCGAAACCAAAGACCGGGTGGGCCTGGTGCGGCTCAACCGGCCCAAGGCTCTCAACGCCCTCAACAGCGTCCTGATGGGCGAGGTGATGACCGCCCTGGAAGCCTTCGACGCGGACGAAGCTGTCGGCGCGATAGTTATTACCGGCAGTGAGCGGGTCTTCGCCGCCGGGGCTGACATCAAAGAGATGTCCGGGGCCTCGGCCATTGACATGTTGGGCCGCGAAACTCTCCATTACTTCGACCGCATCCAGAAGATCGCCAAGCCCATCATCGCGGCGGTGTCGGGCTGGTGTTTGGGCGGGGGCAGCGAATTAGCCATGGCTTGCGACATGATCGTGGCCTCCGAGACGGCCAAGTTCGGCCAGCCGGAGATCAACCTGGGCATCTTCCCCGGGGCGGGCGGCACCCAACGCCTGACCTACGCGGTGGGCAAGGCCCTGGCCATGGAGATGATCCTCAACAACCGCACCTTGAGCGCCGATGAAGCCGCCCATTACGGCCTGGTCAACCGGGTGGTGCCGGTGGAACGCTGCCTGGACGAGGCCCTGGATCTGGCCGCCCAGATCGCCGCGAGAGCGCCCCTGGCGGTGCGTCTGGCCAAAGAGGCCATCAACCACACCTTCGAATCCTTCCTGCAGGACGGCATCAAAGACGAGCGCCGCTCCTTCTACCTGCTCTTCGCCACCGAAGACCAGAAAGAAGGCATGCAAGCCTTCATCGAAAAACGCGCCCCTGAATGGAAGGGAAAATAGGCAATTGGGCAACAAGGTGATCAGGTAATTGGTCAACTAACTACCCAACTACCTAACTATCCAACTACCCAACTACTCCCCATGCTTTCCTACCGCGACTTCGTTCACACTTTCCGAGAACTGGGCATTGAAGAGGGACGCCCGGTCATCGCTCACGCCTCGCTCTCCGCTTTTGGGGAGGTGAAGGGTGGGGCGCGGTCGGTGGTCGCCGCGCTGATGGACGTGTTCGCGAGAGTCGTTGTGCCCACCTTCACCTACAAGACCATGATAAAGCCCGATCTGGGGCCGCCCAACAACGCCATGATCTACGGCAGCGGCCAGGACCAGAACCGTCTGGCGGAGATATTCCGCCCGGATATGCGCGCCTCGCCCATGATGGGCATCATCGCCGAGACCCTGCGCCGCCACTCCAGAGCGGCTCGTTCCAGCCACCCGATTTTCTCTTTCGCCGGGGTCGGCGCGCAGGACATCCTGGACGCCCAGACCATCGAGGAGCAGATCGCCCCCATCCGCATGTTGACCGAGGCGGGGGGCTGGGCGCTGCAACTCGGCGTGGACCATACCACCAACACCAGCCTCCACTACGCCGAGTCCCTGGCCGGGCGCATGCAGTTCCTCCGCTGGGCGCTGACCGAGGACGCGGCGCTGGAATGTCCCCGCTTCAACGGCTGTTCGGATGGCTTTGAGGCCATCGCCCCCCAGGTGGAGGGCATCACTCGGACAGTGGCTTTAGGGCCTAGCCGGGTCCGCGCCCTCCCTCTGCCGGAGATGGTCGCCATCACCCAGACCTGGATAGAGAACGACCCCCTGGCCCTGCTCTGCGACCGCCCTGACTGCATGCGCTGCAACGCGGTGAGGACCGACGTGGCGACGGCGGGGTAGGGAGGGGATTAGCGAGAAGGTTGTTTGCTCCTACCACCGCATGATTGGCCTTATAAGTTCTTTACCGGGCCGGTGACTAATGTCTCGTTCATGGCGTGTCTATAACGACCAGCATGAACAGCGTGGACAGATCCCCGAGTAGCATTCAGAGAGATTATGATTTTGGAAATGAATATTAAATGGATTTTTCCTTAACTTGAGTAATCACTATGGAGAGGTAATATGGAATTTTCAGAGAAAACCAAACTGATGGTAAAGAAGAAAGCTAACTTCGCCTGTTGTTGGTGTCGGGACCTCAAGAAATTTATTGTGATCCATCATATTACTCCCAAAGAGGATGGTGGCACAAATGATGAAGATAATGCTGCGCCGCTTTGTGATGTTTGCCACCGCCTGTATGGTGGAAATCCAGATCTCAGGAAGCAGATTAGAGAAAAACGTGACCATTGGAATGAAATATGCTCAAAAACTATGAATCCTGAATATGGCTGGCCAATTGGTCACGATGTTCCTCTCCTCGATCATTATTACAAAATCGAACCAACGGAAGGTATTCCTCGTCCAGGAATTCAATTCACCGACATAGATCTCACCAATTCAAATGTTCCCCCATTGCTCTACTTAATCTGTATATTTCAAAGATAATCGTTATTTTGGGCAACAAAATATCCAAGGTGGCGGGAAGTGGCTATTTCTAGAAGCTAATATGCGTTTTGCATTTAGCCTTAAGATACAAGTGCGAGCATGGAACATGAGTGATGTTGACAGGCTTATGTTTTTTCTCAGCAAGGAAGAAAGATATTTACCAGAGGCATTAAGAGATCCTAAACATGCACTTTTTGAGCAATATCTTGATAAACTAAACAAAAGTTGGGTTTTGAATGGTCCAGAGCCAAGCGGAATCGAAAATGGCGCTGGTGATTACTTCTATATATGGCGTGAAAATGGTGAGGGAAGACTGAAAATGACCACCTATACCCCTACTCTCGCTGGTATTTCAATTCACGCCCGTTTCTCTGACAAAGTGGCAACAGAACTAGCTGCCTATCTTGAGGAGAGTGGTTTTTCGGATCCGTTAATTGGTTTTTAGAATTACTTCAACTTTGATTCCCATCTTCATCTTATTTTCATCCCTCAACAACTCTGCCACACGCTGGACAGGATAAATGATTCACCGGTAAGTGAAGAACATTTCCATCAAGCCATATTTAGGAAAAATCAACACGCAATATTTTTGTCTCAAGTGACTTGCTTCCCGAAAATCATCCAGGGTGTTGTTTTTACAGCCTTTATTTCGGTCGCCTATAATGCAATTCTAATTCAAATGGTTTCTCTTTGATAACTTCATTATCGTTCATTTTTAGTGATACCCAAACTCTTTTTGACTTTGCTCCATCACCAAATAAACCTACTTCAATAAAATATGTTCCTGGTTGAATACCAACGCCCTCTCCAAGACTTTCTCCCTCTTTGAGTGCTTGACCTTCTCTCAAAACTCTCAAAATTAGTTTTTCATCACCATTATCATATCTTTTATATTGAGCAATATCAAGATATTGATAATCGCCCTCTCCATGTAATGCAATTGGTGAGAATGGATAGATAAAATTTCCATTATCTTTTTTGTTATCCTGTCTCGGCCAGAAAAAATACAATGGGTCAAAAGATAAAGGTTCCTGATTATTATCGACAATTCTTAACATACGACCTACACATCGGTCGATTGCACTCCGTCCATCAATTGAGATTTTTAGCCGATAAAACCAGCTGGGATCTGGGGTGTTCTCTTTAGGTGCGTCAACATTAATATCTACTTTGAACTCAGGGAGTGCAAAGTTTGGCCGGATTAACGAGAAATAAAAAGTTGGAAGAGCAATAAGTATTGAAATTGCGGTTGAAGCTATTCCAATAGTCAGGGCATTTTCAGCATAAATCCAATATAATTCAACTACGCACGTAGATACAAATGCCAATATGAATAGAATATCTAGTGGAATAAATTTCTTCATTAAAACCTCCGTATAATGAATATTGTTCAATTGAGGAACTCGACATTGGAATTAGTATATCTACAATAAGAGGAATGGGACTCTCCTGGATTGAACACACTGTAACATCAAGAACCGCTCATAGTTCAAGGAATCTAAAAAAATACCTCGTTTAGAGGCTTCTTTCGTGCCTTTCGCGTTTTTTTTCGCCTATTTCGTGTTCCCTCTTACCCCTCCGCTACCCGATACACCCCATCCCCCCGGCGGACCACATCGGCCACCTTGAGGGCCACGTCCATGCCCGGCGTGGCGACCTCGACCTTCTTGTGGTCTACCTCCATCGAGCCGACCTGCTGGGTGAAGTCGGTGGTGTGTCCGTGGATGCGGATGCTCTCTCCCACCTTCAGTTCTTCGTGGAGCGCCAGGACGACCACCCCAGCCTTGCCGAAATAATGGGTTACTGTTCCAATTCGTGATTCCATAGCTGCCTCACTTGGGAAAATCAACGACTATTCTCTCCTTTACTATACAGTATTCGGACGCGAAAATCAATAGGGGTTGACCCTCGCCCTACCTCCCGTTACAATCCCTTCCATGGAACTCACCGCAGGACTCAACCCCCAACAACAACAAGCCCTCACCGCCGGGCTGGGGCCGGTGATGGCGCTGGCCGGGCCTGGCTCCGGCAAGACCCGGGTGCTCACCCAGCGCATCGCCTACCTCATCAGCATGATGGGCGTGCAGCCTTACCACATCCTGGCTGTCACTTTCACCAACAAAGCGGCTCGGGAGATGAGGGGGCGGGTAGAAGACCTGCTGGGGGACCGGATGCGCGGCCTCACCCTGGGCACCTTCCACGCCGTCTGCGCCCGCATCCTGCGCATCGAGAGCCAGCTTCTCCCCTTCGATAAGAACTTCGTCATCTTCGACAGCGACGACCAGCGCAGTTTGGTCAAACGGGCCATCAAAGACCTCAACCTGGACGAGAAACGCTACCGCCCCCAGAGCGTGCACGGCTCCATCTCAAGGGCCAAGAACGAACTGATCTGGGCGGAGGATTATCCCCTCAACACCTACCGGGACGAAGTGGTGGCCCGGGTCTACGAGAGCTACCAGAAATTGCTGCTGGCCTCCAATGCTCTGGACTTCGACGACCTCTTGCTCTGGACGGCCCACCTCCTGGAAACCGAACCCGAGATGCGGCAGAAGTACGCCCGCCGCTACGAGCACGTCCTGGTGGACGAGTTCCAGGACACCAACGTGGCCCAGTACAACCTGATAAAACACCTGACCTCCCATCACGGCAACGTCTTTGTGGTGGGCGACGCCGACCAGTCCATCTACCGCTGGCGGGGGGCCGACTACCGCAACATGCTCCGCTTCCGGGATGACTTCCCCGACGCGCAGGTCATCCTCCTGGAGCAGAACTACCGCTCCACCCAATATATCTTGGACGCGGCGATGGGAGTGATCGAACGCAACCCCCAGCGCACCCATAAAGCCCTCTTCACCGAGCGGGGCGCGGGCCGCAAAATCATCCTGCACGAGTTGTTCAACGGGGGCGAAGAGGCCGAATATGTGGTCGGCGCTATCGCCAGGGGCGTGGCCCAGGACAACACCCAGCCCGGCGACTACGCCATCATGTACCGCACCAACGCCCAATCTCGCCTGCTGGAAGAAGCCTTCCTGCGGGCCGGGCTGCCTTACAAGCTGGTCGGAGCGCAGCGATTCTACGGACGCCGGGAGGTCAAGGACATCATCGCCTACCTGCGCCTGATGCAAAACCCCAGCGACGAGGCCAGCCTTACGCGGGTCATCAACGTTCCGCCCCGCAAGATCGGCAACAAGACCTACGCCGCCCTGCGCACCCGCGCCACCCAAGAAAATCTATCCCCCAGCGAAGTGCTGCTCGACCTGGTTCAGGGCGACGAATCTTCTCATTGGGAATCTTTCACCGGTCGGGCTGTCAAGGCGTTGGCTCCCTTTGCCAATAAATTCAAACGCTGGCAGGAGGATCAGGCCGCGCTCACGCCCTTGCAGTTGATGGACCGCATCCTGGAAGATATTGATTACCAGACCCACCTGGACGACGGCACCGAAGAAGGCTTGCAGCGATGGGAGAACGTGCTGGAGCTACGCCGCCTGGCCGCCGAGTTCGACGAGCGCGGCCTGACCGCCTTTCTGGAAGAGGTGGCCCTGGTCTCTGACCAGGATACCCTGGATGATAGCGCCAATGTGCCTACCTTGCTTACCCTGCACGCCGCCAAAGGGCTGGAGTTCTCCCGGGTCTTCATCGTCGGCCTGGAGGACGGCACCCTGCCGCATTCCCGCTCCTTCGATGACCCCGAAGCGATGGCCGAGGAGCGCCGCCTGCTCTACGTGGGCATCACCCGGGCCAAAGACCTCCTCACCCTGACCTACGCCATGAACCGCAGCACCTTCGGCTACAGCGAACCCAGCGACCCGTCCCGCTTCCTGGTTGACCTGCCGCCGGGCGCGCTGGACGGACACGCGCCGGTGCAGGTCCTGCACCGCCCCTCCGGGGCCACCCACCGCAAGGAAGAGTGGGACGCGCCCTCTCCCGCGCCTGCCGCCGCCGCCATCCTCCAACCCAAATTCCACCCCAGTATGAGGGTGTGCCATCCCTCCTGGGGGGAGGGCATGGTGCTCAATAGCAATATTCAGGACGGCGAGGAGATCGTGGATGTGTATTTTGAGGGCGAGGGGTTGAAGCGAGTGGCGGCCTCGTTTGCGAAGTTGGAGATCATTGGGGAGTGAAGGATTGGGCAACAAGGTAATTAGGTGATCAGGCAACAAGTAAACAAGGAACAAGTATACAAGGAATGACCTCAGGGCCACTTCCCTGTCTACCTGTTTCCCTGTATACTTGTTTACCGTATACTTGTATACCTGAGAAAATGACCACTAAGACTACTAAGACGACTTAGACTACTTAGACTCCCATGAACATTTTTTTAACCGGCGGGGCGGGCTACATTGGGTCCGTCGCCGCAGCGACATTACTTGAAGCCGGACACTCGGTCACCGTGTATGACTCGCTGGTCACCGGCTACCGGGCGGCGGTCCCGGAGGGCGCTCATTTCGTCCACGCCGACCTGGCCGACCGGGAGGCGCTGGAGGCGGCCCTCAATGCCCAGCCCTACGATGCCATCCTGCACTTCGCAGCCTTCATCGAAGCGGGCGAGAGCATGAAAGACCCCGGCGTGTTCTACCAGAACAACTACGTCAACTCGGCGGGCTTGATCGAAAGCGCGGCGCGGGCGGGGATTGAGCGGTTCGTGTTCTCCTCTTCGGCGGCGGTCTACCGCTCCAACGACGAGCCGCTCACCGAGGAGTCGCCGCTTGGCCCGGTCAACGTTTACGGCCATACAAAGCTGATGATCGAGCAGACCCTGGAATGGTACCGCCAGATCCACGGGCTGCGCTATGCCGCCCTGCGCTACTTCAACGCCTGCGGCGCGGCGCCTGGCCGTGGGGAAGCC
>CBDUUP010000173.1:0-9116 GCA_965370435.1 uncultured Anaerolineales bacterium
TAATCTCCAGTCTAGAAGTCAGTGAGACGATACTCTCAAAATGGCGAAGGTATTGTATAGTATACGATATTTTTATAAATAAAACAAAGGGACAGATGTCCTGTTTCCTGATGGGAGTATTTCAGTTTGGGGGTGAGTGGTAAGCTAAGCGCCAAACTTTGTCAAAACGCCTGCTTGGCGATCTGCTCAGCGTACCCTAGATAAAGGCTGGACTTCCTGGACCGATGCCAGCGAGATGCCTTTGAGTTCCCCTCACCATGCAACACTTTGGCCTCATTGGCCAGATGGTCCGAAGCATGATACCAATCTACTGCCTGATTTTTATCATGGAAGTGTTCGCCTGCCAAGTTCCAAATCCATATGGCCCCGTCACCGATAAGGCTCGTTCACCGCTTGTATCTTGGCCTTCAATAGGTCATAAAGCTCTTCTATAATAACTTTTTCCTCGGGGGGTAAATTCTTGATCGCCTTGAGCGAAGGCGCTAAATTGATCAACTCCTCCGGGTCGGTCTCTAAATTGTGAACCTCTATTCTTTGATGATACCCTTTGAAGCCGGAGTAAAACATGAGCTTATAATGGCCTTTTCGGATAGCAAAGGAGGCTTTCTTGAGCGGCTCTAATTTCAGGTTTTCCTTTCCATCCATGACGAAAATGGGTCTTTCAGGGTCAGGGTCCGCGCCGCTGAACGGCGGCAAGACCTCCCCTTCACACCAATCGGGGATCGTCTGGCCGGTGACCTGGAGCAGGGTGGGAAGCAGGTCTATGCAGCTCGTGGGTGTATGGACGTCGATTCGGGTCTGCTGGCCTGGCGGGAAGACCAGCAGGGGCACCTGGATCAGGGGTTCGTGGAGGGTTTCGGTGGTGTGGCCCAGGATGCCGCGTTCGAACAATTCGCCATGGTCGGAAGTCAGCACCACCCAGGTGTTATCCAGCGCTCCGGTCTTCTGCATGAAGTCATATAGGCGTCCGAATTCGGCGTCCACGTATAGGATGAATTCATCGTACAGGCGCCGGTTTCTCACCAGGGTTTTTTCGACCACTCCTTTGGAGAAGAAATGTTCCGGCTTGCTCACCGGAATCCAACCATCCCTAAATACATTCATAAATTCTTGTCGGGTATTATAAGGATCGTGGGGAGGGAGCAGGTGGTAATAGGCCAGGTAGGGTTGGGGCAGACTGCTGAGTTGGGTCTGGATCCAATCAATAGCCTCTTCCAGAAGGAAATAATAACGCCCCTTGATGTTGGGAATCCCGCGAGGGAAGAGGTCGCCAAATCGTTCGTCTATGTCCTGGCGGTGATTTTCGTGCAGCCTGTGGTAAAGTCTCGAAAAGAAGAGCGAGTTATTGAATCCAGTCTCTTGATGGAGGAGGTAAAACTCGCTGTCCGAAGCGATATCGTAATCGTTTCTCAGTAAATTATTGAGCAGCCAGTCATCGGTCAAGAAAAGGTCGTGCATGGGCGTCAGCTTGTTCAGGCCGCCGCGGAATTCATTCAGCAGGGTGTTGACCAACTGGTTATGGGTATAGGCAACCCGGTGGTATTGTTGTTCGGCGAATAGGCTGAAGATATTCTTTTTTTGGAAGGTCTCGGTCACGGTCCCGCGGAAGTTGAAGGCCCGGTGGGTCCAGGGGTGGGTTCCAGTGAGCAAGGAAGCCGTCCCCGAAGTGGTGAAGGAACCTCCGGCGTAATGGTTATGATAGACGGTGGCTTTTTCGGCAAGCCGGGTCAGGTTGGGCGTGGTCTCGCGCTGGTAGCCATACAGCGACAGGTGCCGGGCTGACCAGGTATCGAACAAGAGGATGAGGACGTTCTGGGCGTTGGGGTCAAGATTGGGTTGTTCTGGCGCGCCAGAGAAATAGGGCAAGTCTATACCGAGCAACGGCAAAAGGCTGACCAGTTTCAGAAAGTCTCGCCTATTTAGCTTTGGGTTCATGTTTGCTTTCTTTAATACCTCATCAACATAATCACAGAAATCTATCTGACCGAATAATCATTTATATTTCCTCGGGTAAAATTCCTGGCGTCAGGATCTCTCCCCCAAGAGAAAAGTCATAATTCACAATGAGAGTCAAGGATCGCATTCAGCGGCAACTGGAGAAGGTAAAATACGATTTAGCATTATCATTGATAGGGTTCATTCACCGCCTGGATCTTTTTTTGAAGTTCATTGAAAAGGGTCTTAACAAAATCTCTTTCTGGAGGCGGTAGATCCTCAATAGCCTCTACCGAAGGGGCCAAATTTATTAATTCCTCAGGATCGTCCTCTAGATTGTAAACTTCCAGTCTTTGATGATAGCCTTCGTAACCTAGGTAATACATCAGTTTGTATTGACCTTTACGAATTGAAAAAGTCGCGGTCTCTAACGGAGCAAATTTATCATTGTTTTTAGCATCCAAAACAAAAATACTCCGTTGGTTATCAGGATCGGCGCTGCTGAATGGAGGTAAAACTTCACCTTCGCACCAATCGGGGATATGCTGGCCGGTAACCTGAAGCAGGGTAGGAAGAATATCTATGCAATTGGTAGGCGTATATACGTCGGTTCGAGTTTTTTGTCCCGGCGGGAAGATCAACAAGGGCGCACGAATTAATGGTTCGTGGAGAGTTTTCCCCATGTGTCCTTTGATGCCGCGCTCAAACATCTCTCCATGGTCTGAGGTCAACACAACCCAGGTGTTTTCCAAAACACCATTGCTATCCATAAAATTAAAAAGACGATTAAATTCAGCATCTACGTACAATAAATATTCATCATAGTCGCGTTCATCCCTCCGCAATTGCTCTATATTTTTTCCTTCCGTGAAAAAATGCTCTGGCTTGTTTACAGGATTCCATCCACCTTCAAAAACATCTACAAATTCTCGACGAGTTCGATAATTACCATGAGGTGGGAATAGATGATAATACGCTAGATAAGGTTGGGGATGACTAGTTATCTGAGTTTGAATCCAGTCAATTGCATTTTCAAGCAGGTAGTAATATAGACTACTAATTTTGGGAATACCGCGAGGAAATTGATTGCCGTATAATATATTGATTACTTGATTTTGTTTTACAAGCAACCATTGATAGAACCTAGATAGAAATAGTGAGTTGTTATACCCTTTATCGATTTGGAGCAAGTAGTATTGGCTATCAGATGCAATGTCATAGTCGTTATAAAACACCTTTTTGACTAGCGCCCCATCTTTGTTCAGGAGAAGGTCATGCATAGGAGTAAATGTATCTAAGTTTTCTTGTAACTGCTCCAATAACACGTTCACTCTAGGATTATGAGAATAAGCAACCCGAAAATAATTATTCTCCGCAAACAAATTAAAGATATTGTTATTTTTCTTCGACTCTATTATCGTTCCTTGTCGGTTGAATGCCCGATTTGTCCAAGGAAGGGTTCCAGTGAGCAATGCTGCGGTCCCAGGATTGGTGAACGACCCTCCTGCATAATGATTATGGTAGACTATGGCCCTTTCGGCAATCTGGTTCAGGTACGGCATAGTCTCGCGCTGGTAGCCGTGCAACGACATGTGCCGCGCCGACCAGGCATCGAACACAAGAATTAGGACATTCTGGGCGTTGGGGTCAAGATTGGGTTGTTCTGGCACGCCAGAGAAATAGGGCAAGTCAATGCCAAGCAGGGGCAAAAGACTGACCAGTTTCAGAAAGTCTCGCCTACTTAGTTTTGATTTCATGTTTATTCGCTATTACAGATTGCGGATGAGGATGATTACCAACCCCACAATGTCAAAGAGAAGATAGAGGATAGAAAGCATGGATAATCTATCCACGAGCATATTGACCGCCTCTTCAATCTTTGGGTAGCGATGGATCAAGTAGAAGGGCAGGATTGGGCTGGCGATAATCACCAGTAGGACGACGATGAAGGCGATTATGGCGGGGGCGTTAACGCCGCTTACAACAGGCCCTTTGTCTGCGAGGAAGTAGATTTGGTTCGCCATCGCCCAGAGGGAAACGATGACGATACCGACGCTGATTTGGGCCATTCGTTTCTCTTCGGTCCAGCGTTTGGGCAGCATCAGGCTCAGCAACAGAACCACAAGAAAGATCACCGCGCTCTCGAATAATGCAAAGACCAGGGTGTAAGCGCCTACCCCAATCGTGCTCCAGATGCCGGTCATGCCGCCAACCGTGGTGCGGGCGGTTATGGTCTCAGCGTCTCTCAGCCAGAGAATGATGGCCCAAATATGGATGGGCAGGGCGCAAATGGTGAACAATTTGAATAGATTTCCGCCAGAATAGCGGTCTTTAAAGATAGCCAAGGTCTTTTAACCTCTCTTCCAGGATTTCTTCATCTTCGTCGCTGTAAGTGGGGGGCGGCGCGGAGCCGGGCGCGTCGAGGGATTTGCCGATTGCTAGAGCGGGGAAATCCCGGTAGGAGGGATTAGGGAAATTTTGCAGCCCCTGATTGGAGAACAACACCCCCTCCACTGCCGAGGGGTCAATGCAGTGGTCGGCGCCCCAGTGGTCCCGATTGGGTTCCAAGGTATCTTTCTCCCAACCGCCCAGGCCGGTCTGGGCCGAAGCGCGGTAGCCGGGCGCGTAGCCCACTACCAGGTCAGGTCCGTATTCGGCCAGAGGGCCTTCGAAGGCCTCTTCCTGGGTCCAGACCTTCTGGACCACCTGACCGCCATCCGGCCCCTTCCATTGAGCCATCTCGCCGCGCAGTTTTTCGAGCAGCGCAGATTTCTGGTCGGGCGGCACGATGCCTTGCCCTTCCCGGCCGGCCAGATTCAGGTATAGGCTGTTCAGCCCCACGGCGTAGGCTTTGCTCTCGGACCAATCCGCCGATTTCAAATCCCCGCTCTCTTCGGCCTCCTGGGGTTTCAGATAGCCTTGTTCAATCAGCCAGCGGTTGAGGTTGACTTTATAGTCGAAGTTGGTGAAGCCGTGGTCAGAGACGATCAGCAACCGGGTGTCGGAAGCTTTCTTGGCGGTCAGACGTTGCTCAATCTGTCCCAGCAGCGCGTCCAGCTTCAAGTACCAACCCTCGATAACGTCGGGGCGGTCGCGCCAGAACATGTGCTGCACTCGATCCAGGGTGTCGAACACGCAGGCCAGGAGGCCTTCCTGGAAGGTGTCCAACTGTCCCATGAAAACCCGCGTTCGGGCCTCCAGGATCGAATCGCAGAGGTCCAGGAACTGCCTATCGCTGATGCAGCCTTCTTCCAGGCCGGTGGTGTCTTGCGGCCATCCCAGGGTGAGGAAGGGGCCGCCCGATTTCCAGGCTTTCTTCATAAAGCCGCCCGGCGTAGCGTAACGCCAGAGCGCTTTCAAGGGATGGATTTGCAGAGGAAGGAAATATAATCTTGGTATGGGCTGGGCCTGGGTCAAGATGGCCCGGGTGACGGCTTTCACCGAAATGCCCAAGCCCATCTTGAAGGACAGCTCGATCACCGGACTCCAGACGCCTTCGGCCAGTTCAACCGCTTGCTTGCCAAGCGTGAGCCGGGCCGAGTTATCCTCGCGTATCTCTAAAGACAGATCAAGGGCCGACTCTTTGGTCCCGCCCAGGGTTTGGCGTGCAGGGCCTTGAAGCTGCCCGACGTAGTGGTCTTTGGTTTTGGTATCTAATTTCTCGAACTGGGTTTTATTGACCCGGTCATCCGCCTCGGTGGAGAACAACACCCCTACCCCCAACCGGCCAAAAATATCCGGCGCGCCCAGGCCGGGGATAGTATGCACCGGGGACTCAGGCCGGGCTGGGAAGGTGGCCGGCCACCACAAGGCCGAGGCCGGATAGCCGTCCTTGACCGCCTCATCGAAGATGGTATGGGCGTGGTGGGGGGGGATGAACTGAGTCCCTCCCACGCCTTGTTTGGTGGGGAGCAGCGAGACGTGGAGGGCGTAGTTGGCCGGGTTGCGGTGGACGAAATCGAAGAGGCCGTGCCCGCCGGGGTTCAACCCGGTGGCAATGCTGGACCAGGACACCTCGCTCTGCGGGGGGTTGGATACCGAAAAGCGGGCATAGCCTCCGGCCTGGACGTATTTGTGCAGGTTGGGGGTCTTGCCTTCCGAGTCCAGGCGCTCAAAAAAATGAGGGGAGAAAGCGTCAAACCCAAGTATTAAGGTTCGCATAGGCGCGTATCCGTATTTATGCAGCGTGTGTGAAAATGTCGTTCCCTTCGGTAATTATTCTTCCTGCGCACTCTCGGTCTCATACTCGGAACCGGCCGGGGTATCATACTCAGACTTACTGCGGAAGCGACGCCGAAGCACGTTGAAGCCCATCTTGATCCGGCTGTAGAAAACCAATATCAGCCCCGACACCGTAATGAAAAGACCGGCCAAAACTTGAAATATCACCCCCCCAACACTGGGATCAATATACATATCTAGCTCCTTAGAAAACCAAACTTGGAAGATTGATGATAACTTGGGCCTAGTATAACAGGAACTCAGCCCAGATGTCAAAATCGAAACTGTTAGAAAATGATTAGAAGGTTTGAGCGAGATTTCAAGGCGCGCCAGAAGAAAGGTTAGGGAAAGTCCCATGAAAGTTCATCTTGATCTATCCAATGGTAAGAATCTCAGAAACCCCCGGCGCTTTGTAGCAGTTGGGGATGATGACATCATCGGCAATTTGCATATGCTCGATCACGCCCCGAAAATAGGAATTTGAGTTGAACCCGCGGCCGACACCCGGAAGGGCTGCGTATTTTTGGTCATTCTGATAGCCTGCTTCAAAATCAAAAGCCTTCCGAATCAAGTCGATATTGTCGCTCACTACTTTCTTGGTATAGACCAAAATGCCGGTAGCTTTTTGGCTAATTCGATCGTAGTTTGGCACGGAGAGCAACCTGCCCAAATCTTGAACTTTCTCAGGGTCGTAAGCGCACTCCGATGTGCCGCTGATGGTTGTCGCCCAAATTATTTCGCTATCCGGTTCAGATTCTGTATAGAATTTTGGCTCTTGGGATTCCGCTTTTGAAAAATCATAAAACTGCTGCGCCCTTTGGCTATATTCAGGGCCGAGTTCTTGAGGGTGTCGCAGCATAACCAATAGAAACAAGTGATGAAATTCTACCGGAAAACCGGGCACTTTTCTGGCCGAGAAAAAAATGGCATTCTTCTCTTGGGGAGCAAGCTCCAACGGATCCGATTGTTCTTCTTTAGGTTGTTGCATGAGAAAAACTTGGCCTTATATTGGTTAGCAGGTTCGGGCGAGATTACAAGGCGCGGCAGGAGAAAAATCAGCGAAAGTCCCGTGAAAGTTCGTCCAGCCGGGCCATTTCCTCGTCCGAGAGCCGGAATTTCATCGCGCCGGCGCTTTGCTCGGCCTGGTGGACTTTGGTGGCCCCGGGGATGGTGACCACGGTTTCTCCCTGGAAGTTGATCACCCAGTTCAGGGCGACCTGCGCGGGGGTGGCGTCGTATTGGGGGGCGATTTCCATCAGGGCTTCGACCAGCGGGCGGCTGCGCTCGAGATTGCGGCGCAGCATCATTTTCTTGCCGAACGGGGCCTGGTCGAACAGGTCTGGATTCTGATGATACTTACCGGCCAGCACACCCGACCCCAATGGCGTGTAAGCGATGATGGTCACGCCCAACTCTTTGGCGGCGTCCAGCACGCCGTTGGATTCGATCTTCCGGTGGAGCAAGCTGTACTGCATCTGGTTCACCGCCAGCGGCAACCCTCGTTTTTCCAGGGCGGCGTGGGCGCGCCGCAGCCGCTGCTCGTCGAAGTTGCTGACGCCCACCGAACGGATCTTGCCCGCCTCCACCAGATCGGCCATGGCGTTCATCTCGGCTTCCGGGGAGGAAAACCCCCAGGGTTGGTGGACCATGTAATTATCAATGCTGTAGCCATCCAGATAACGGATGCGGTCATGGATGGTCTTGGGGATATTGCGAGCCGTTCTGAAAATGGGGAACCATTTGGTCGCCACCACCACATCCTCGTCCTGCTTCCCCGCAGCTTTCAGGGCATTGGACAATCCCCGCTCCGAGGCCCCGCGCCCATACATCTCGGCGGTGTCGAACCAGTTGATCCCCCCATCCAGGGCAGCTTGAATGATGGCATTCTTCTGCTCCTGAGAAAGGATGGGGAATATCATCCCAAATATCCCCTCGCCCCCAGAGAACTGCATCACGCCCAACCCAATGGGGGTGACCTCGATATCGGTTCGCCCCAGCCGGCGCTTTTGTATGCTTGTGTCTGTTGACATTGACTTACTCCTCTACTTCGATGTGGGAATCAATCTATCATACTCGATTTTTCTCCATCTCGAAGCATAATTTTCACACAAGCGTTGTTGCAAGAAACCTCCCGCAGGTTGCTGCTTTATTATATTCAGTGAACAGAATAGGCCCTGTGGAGCTGTTTGAAATGATTACGGTACAGAGCGTGGATTGAAATGCTTGGTTCTCTGGGATTTGCCATGAAATTGTCACACACATGGGGCGAAATTCACATTTTTCACCCGAATCACCACCATTTCTTGGGTGTTATGGCAATTTCCAATGATCAAATGCTTGCGAAATTACTTATTTTGTTGTATACTGTTGATAAGTAAAAACGCATCCAGGAGTGGAATATGGATATTCCCTTCTTTCATAGATAAGGATTTACCAAATGGTGCGCTCAAAAATTAAACGAATAGATTTGACGCCTGTTCCTCCTATATCTGATGGGTTGGCTTTGTTAAAGATCAATATTGCCACCCAAAAGAATGTATTTTGCACATGTCAAGTTGCGAAAGATTATCATGTGGGAGCTCACGATGCATCTGATACTCTAAATAGGGCTTTGGGAGATAATGAGAATCGACCCTCTCTTCTTGCGACTGATGAATCCTATTCAAATTTTGAAGATGATATTATTTTCTACCCCAAGAATCCTGCCGAAGAAAATAAAGAATCTATTAAGGATGATATCGAATTTACACAAAACGAGTTGAAGCGGGTATATCGATCCTTTAGGAAAATTAATAGGAAGTATGAAATTGGGGAAAGACTTATAAACCAACCTGATGATTTTAGAGAACGATTTCTGGAATCCTTCAAAAAACTCAGATCAGCAAATATTCTTCCACTCACTGTAGGTAACGCTGCATTCAATCATCAAGGAATGTATCTTTTGATAGAGTCGTGTTTTA
>CBDUUP010000174.1:0-9086 GCA_965370435.1 uncultured Anaerolineales bacterium
GGACGACCTTATCGGTTTTTTCGCTTTCTTCGATGATGACGGCATTCGAGAGGACGAATTCTATCTCTTGGATGCGGCCTTCCAGGAAACCTTGTTGTTGTTTAGCGGCGATGTAGTCGGCGTTTTCACTGAGGTCGCCTTGCTGGATGGCTGCCCGCAAGCGTTGGGATAATTCGATGCGCTCTACGTTGGTGAGCGATTCTAACTCGGCTCGCAGCTTCTCGGCGCCTTCGGGGGTGAGGTAGTTGGGTTCGTTCATGATCTGATTTCCTTATAGTAGGAATTATACACCTGTATCTGGAAATATGCCTAACCGCATTTATGCGGTTAGGCATATTGGTCTATGGAATTAAGGAAGGGTTTTGGGGTTGAAGAGCTTATCGTGTTCGTTAGTAGCGTAGCGGTCGGTCATGCCGGTAAGATAATCGCAGATGGCTCGCTCCAGGCCGCGTTCTTCAACCCATTCTTGAATGTGGCTGGGAAGCATAGCTGAGTCATCGAGATATGCCTCGAACAGGTCGGTGAGGATGCGTTTGGCTTTATTGGCCATGCGAACCACCCGGTGGTGGCGGTAGAGATTGGCGTAGAGAAAATCTTTCAGTTCACGGTTCCAGCGGTGCATGTCCTCGCTGTAGCCGGTCACGTTGTAATCCAGGCTTTGAAGCTCTTTGACAGTGCGCGCTTTGCTCTCCTTGATGCGCTGGCCGGCAGCCTGGATCAAGTCAGTGGCCTGCTTGCCGATCAGGCGACGGATCAGGCGGTGGCGGCTGAGGTCGTCCACCACAGCCCCCCGCAGTTCGACGCTTTCCAGCAGGATCTCCCACATGGAAAGGCCTTCCAGCATTTCGGGCTTTATCATGCCGGAGCGCAGGCCGTCGTCCAGGTCGTGGGCGGTGTAGGCCAGTTCGTCGGCCCCGTTGGCGATCTGGGCTTCCAGGTGGCCGCGCAGGTCAGGATCGTAATCGCCAGCCTCAGAGATGTCGTATTCGGTTTCGTGCTTGACGATGCCCTCCCGGGTTTCCCAGGTCAGGTTCAAACCGGAGAAGTCGGGGTAGCGGCGTTCCAATTCGGTCACGATCCGCAGGGATTGCCGGTTATGGTCGAATCCGCCGTGGTCTTTCATCAACCGGCTGAGGATGGCCTCCCCGGAATGGCCGAAGGGCGGGTGTCCCATATCGTGGGCCAGACAGATAGCCTCGGTGAGGTCTTCGTTTGCGCCCAGAGCGCGGGCCATAGTGCGCCCGATCTGGGCTACCTCCAGGGTGTGGGTCAGCCGGGTGCGGAAGTAGTCACCCTCGTAATTGATGAAGACCTGGGTCTTGTATTCCAATCTACGGAAGCTGGTGGTGTGCAGGATGCGGTCCCGGTCGCGTTGGAAACGGGTGCGATATTGGGGTTCGTCTTCCGGGTAGGCGCGGCCTTTGCTGTCCTGGCTGCGGAGTCCATAGGGAGCCAGGCTTTGGTCTTCAATCTTTTCTAATTCAGCGCGAGTGTTGAACATGGGGGGAGAGGTTCGAACTGGTCTAATTGGTCTGACTGGTCTTAATAATCCTGGTGGCGTTGTTTAAGGGCTCATCTTGTGATTAGGAGTCTAATGCAGGATAGGGTGGATGTCAATTGCTTTGGAGAACCGTCCCCACCTTTGCGCCCAGCAGCGCTTGCTTGATGATACCCGAGGGTTTGCCTGAAAAAATGCGCACTTCCAGGCCGGGGAGTTCTTCCACCAGGGCCAGCATCTGCTGAACTTTGCTGTCCATGCCGCCGGTCACGTCGGTGGCCGTGGAGCCGCTCAACGCGGGAGCCACCTCTTCCAGGTTCTGCGGGGTGATAGCGTCAATCAACTGGGTGCATGTGGGGAAGTCAGCCCACACGCCCGGCTCCAGCCCGGCCAGCAGGATGCGCGCCGGATGCAGGCGGCGGGCCAGATAGATGAATTGGTCTTCGGTGGAGAGGATGGTCCCGCCGCGGGCAGTGTCAAAGACCACGTCGCCGTTGACCACTGGCAGCAGTCCGTCCTCCAGGGCAGCTTGCACCGGCCCAAGATTCCAAGAAATGATCTCGCCATCCTCTGCCGTTGCTCCGGCTGAAGCGGGGAAAGACACCGCCGGAAGCCCGGCCCCGTGCAAAGCTTCGATCACCAACCGGGTGAGCGCCGAAGCCTGCATCCAAACCTCGGCGAAACCCAGCCACTGCTCGGGGGTCTGCACGCCCTGGCGGGTGCCGTATTTGGAGGCTGGTACGTGCCCGAACGAACCCGAGCCGTGGCCCAGGATTAGGCGCACGTTGGGAGCCTCTTCGCGGGCCGCGGTGATCTCCTCGGCGATGCGCGTTAATACCTCCAGGCGGGGCGTGCTGGGCTGGGTCTTGTCCGTTATCAAGGAACCGCCGAGTTTAAGAAAAGCTAGGGAGCTGGGGTGCTGGGGGGCTGGGGAGCTTGGATGTTTGGTATCTTGCTGTGGTGATTTTGTCATGAACCACCTCCACCCAGTTTACTCTTATTCTCGCTGCCGCTCTTGCTCCCTCTGTCCCCTGTTCCTTTGTTCGCTTTCTTCAATATCCATGGTTTCGGATTGACGATCATTTTCACCAGCTTCCCAATAATATGGTCATATGTTTTTCTTAATTCTCGGCTTTGTTCATCGGTTAGATAACCAGATTTTAGAGCAAAGGCTAGCCAGGTTTGTGTCTCAGCGGCTTCTGCTTCTGAATCGTTGAGTTTATGCACAAAAGATGCCTCGTAACGTCGTTTGCGCCACGCTTCAGCGATATTAGCACACACAGACCGCGATGAGCGTCTTATTTGGTCAGTGAGTGCATATCGCTCTTCTGGAGGAAATGCTTTTGTGGTATTAAAAATGCGCATGGCAGCGTCAAATGCCATCCGGTAAACGTCCAACTCCTCATGACTCTGGATTCTGCCCATTAGTTATTCTCCATAAATTCATCCAATCCCTCGTACATCTGTTGATCCCCTCTCCCTTGCTCCCAAACTCCCTTGCCCCCCGACAGTCGTGGTGATAGTGTTGGTAGCGCCAGCCGACATTAAAGCCTCAGCTACGGTTTGTGCCATATCTGGCAGGACGAGGGCGATCATATTCCCGCCTCGCCCCGCGCCGGACATCTTGGCGCCTAACGCTCCCGCTTCGCGGGCCGCGCCAACTAATTGGTCTAGCTCTGGCGAGGAGACGGTCATCTTTTGCAGCCAGGCGTGGTTCTCGTCCATCAACGCGCCCAGGGATTCGGGTTGGCCGTCTTCGATGGCTTGACGGGCCTTCTGCGCTATGGCGCTCACCTCATCGAAAATGGCTTCGTATTGGGCTTTGTCAGCCTGCCACAGCTCCCTCAAATCGCCCACGGCGACCGCGGTTGAGCTGGCGATTCCGGTGTCGCCGATGACGATGGTGAAGGGTTTCTTCACCTGGAAGGTTTGGATGGGCCGCTCCCGGATGAAGTATACCGGCATGGCGTAGGTGACGACGGTGTTGTCAATCCCGGAGGGCGTGCCGTGGTGGATCTTTTCCACGTCGTAGGTCAGGGCGGAGACCTCTTCGTCGGGCAGCGGGCGACCCAGGAATGCTGACACGGCCCGGATGATGGCGACCGAGACTGCGGCTCCCGAACCCAGCCCCGCCGCCAGCGGTATGGTCGAACTGATCCGCAATTTGAAGGCCGGAGGCTTGGAAACGCCCAGCGCGGCGAAGGTTCCCGATATGGCTTTGGCGATGGCGTCGTCCAGCGGCAGGCTGCTCAGCACGCTGTCCAGTCTCACGTCGGGGGCCTGCACCTGCACGCTGCCCGGCTCAGCCCGGGGATCGGCTGTCAGAATAGCTTTGGCCTTCACCTGCGCCACCGGCGCAGCGATCGCCGGGCGACCATAGACCACGGCGTGTTCGCCGAAGAGGATGATCTTTCCGGGAGCGGAGGCTGAGTATGCGGGCATGGGGTGGGGGAAAGGTAATTAGTGATTGGGTGATTAGTGATTGGGTAACAAGTATGTTCGATTAGAACAGATATCGAATTATGGATAAATCCTGTATGTTCACAAAACCTTATTGCCTGGTTGCCTGATTACCTACCAATCTAAAAAATATAGAAAATGAGCAGCACCGCGATCCCAAACAACACCAACGTCACTTGCAAGGGCCGGTCGGCGTAGAGCACTTCCACCGGCCCGCTGCCAATCTCTTCCACTTGAACCAGGTACAGATAGCGGAAGATGCCGTAGATGAGGAAAGGGATGGTCAGCATCATCACGTGGTTGGGGGGCAGGTTTTCGGCGAAGAAGGTGTACAAGCTGTAGGTGGTGACCGTCATGCTGGAGACGATCATGATCAATTGGTCCAGGAAGGGGATGGTGTAGCCGTCCAGAACTTTACGGGTGGCAGTGGCCTCGGCTTTCATCAAGGTCAACTCGGCCCGGCGTTTTCCGATGCCTAGGTAGAGCGCCAGGAAAGTGGTGAACAGGTAGAGCCAGGGAGAGAAGCGTTCGACCTCAATGAGGGTCACTCCCGCCGCCACCCGCAGCACGTAGAAACTCGCCAGCGCCAGCACGTCCAGCAAGGGGATGTGCTTGAGTCGAAACGAGTAGACCAAGTTGAGCAGCAAGTAGGTCAAGCCGAAAGCGGCGAAAACCGGCGAGAGCTTGTAAGCCAATGCGGTCGCGGCCACGAACAGAAGAGCCGCTGCTGCCAATGCCGCCGGGATGGACAGTTCTCCCGCCGCGATGGGGCGGAATCGCTTGGTAGGATGTTTGCGGTCGGCTTTTACGTCGCTCAGGTCGTTGATGAAATAAACGGCGCTGGAGAACAGGCAGAACAGGCCAAACCCCGCCAGGGTGCGGAGAAAAGCCTCCGGGTTGGTGAGCTGCCGGTCGAAGATCAGCCCCGCGAACAGGAACCCGTTCTTGACCCATTGTTTGGGCCGCATGGTCTTTATCAAGGCGATGAGCATAGGGTTATGATAGCACGACTTGGGGAGAATCGTAAGTGAATGTTAGCCGATGTAATTATGAATGCAAAAGATGTTAGGGAGACACGCACCCTCCCGCAGGTTTGTCTTGCCTTGGCTATTTTCCATCACTCAAACAACCTGCATAGTTTCTATTGAGCCAATAACATCATAAGCTGCCCCGGGTGCATTTCAGTTTGGGGGTAATTGGCGACTAAAGTCGCAGTGACTAAAGTCGCGCCAACATTTACAAAGTCGGCCTTCGCCGACTCAAAAGGCTTTTAGTCCGCCGAAGGGCGGATTTCGTAGTTGTAGGTGCGACTTTAGTCGCTGTGTCGCGCCAAACCCGCCCCCAAAATGAAATACACTCACCGGCCACTTGCCACTTGCCACTTGCCCACCCCATAGACGATATGCGATTGCCCTGATTCGTGGAAAGTTCAAGGCGACACTCTCCATTCCGAAATGTTACAATACCCCCATGCGAAAAGTGCGCGTTGACCTCCTGCTCGTAGAGCGCGGCCTGGCCGAGAGCCGCTCCTTCGCCCAGCGCCTGGTGATGGCCGGGCAGGTGCGGGTGAACGGGCAGGTAGTAGGCAAGCCGTCCGTCGCAGTTCCCGGAAATGCGGAGATCGCGATAGATAAGGGACCCCGCTTCGTTTCCCGGGGCGGGGATAAATTGGTCGCCGCTTTGAAGGCTTTCGACTTAGACCCGTCGGGCAAGGTCTGCGCCGACTTGGGCGCTTCCACCGGCGGCTTCACCGACTGTCTGATCCAGCATGGAGCCAGTCGGGTCTACGCCATCGACGTGGGCCACGGCATCCTGCATTGGAAGCTGCGCCAGAACAACCGGGTCGTCGTCATGGAGAAAACCAACGCCCGCCACCTGGAACGCCTGCCCGAACCGGTTGAATTGGCGACTGTGGACGCCTCCTTCATTTCGCTCAAGATCCTGCTGCCGGTTGTAAAGGGGTGGTTTGGGCCGGAGGGCGGCGAGGCAATCGCCCTCATCAAACCCCAGTTCGAGGCCGGGCGCAAAGAGACCTCTCGGGGCAAAGGCGTCATCCGCGACCCGGAGATCCACCGCCGGGTTCTCCTGGAAGTGTTGAACTTCGCCCAAGACCAGGGATACGGCGTTCAAGGCCTAATTCGCTCTCCATTAGAAGGCCCCAAAGGCAACGTCGAATTCCTCACCCATCTCCTCATCCCCAGCACACCCCATCCCAACCCCGAAGACCTGGTCAACGCAACCGTCGAAATCCCCGATACCTAACCACTGCCCACTGTCCACTGAATGGGTGCGATCAAATTAAGTAGATTCAGACGAGGTAATCGAATCAAATTTTTCGGTAAATGGGAATCCGAGGTTTTCTTTTGGCGCTTTAGATGATGGCTAGGTAATGGGAGACGCCCCACCGGGGCGTCTCTACGGAAGAGGCGGCGTTTCTTCTACACTGAACAGGGCTTTTGGCGTTGTGGAGCGCTACTAAGAAATTTATGGATTATGGAGATGGTTATGTGTGTTGGCGCGCCGGGGCGGGGTCACCCCGCCCCTACGAGAGAGGGGGTGTTTCTATTACATTTGATCGCACGCAGAGCCGCATCCTTCGACCCTTCGACAAGCTCAGGATGCTGCGCACCTTCGACCCTTCGACAAGCTCAGGGCAAGCTCAGGATGCTGCGCACCTTCGACTGGTTAATTTAACCAATCTTCTCTATTGACGGAAAATATGTCCTTGTTTTCTACATCATTTGATCGGACCCCACTGAATACTGCCTACTGACAACTACCTACTCCTCAAGTATACTTACCCCCTGAAAATGACGAACACAAATTCGAAAACCTCCCGCAAAGAGAAACAGCGCATCATCTTGGGGGTTCTGGTCAGCGTGGCTGCGTTGGCGGTGGTCCTGGTTCTGATTGACTTTGATGAACTTCGGGAAAACCTCCGTGAATTCAGGTATATTTACCTGGCTCCGGCCCTGGGATTATTCTTTCTTTCATTGGGCGCACGGGCCATGGCCTGGCGCACCCTCCTCCCGGAGCCGGTCTCCTTTGGGCGGACCTTCCTCACCCTGAACGAAGGCTATCTCCTCAACAACATACTGCCCTTCCGGCTGGGAGAAGTGGGCCGCGCCATAATGATGGCGCGCGCCACCTCGATGAATTTCTGGCAGGTCTTTCCCACCGTCCTGGTGGAAAGGGCCTTCGATATGGCCCTGGCCGCGGCCATCTTGTTGGCCTCCCTGCCCTTTGTGTTGGGGATTGGAGGCGCCCAGCAAACCGCGGTGGTTCTGCTGGGGATCGTAATTCTAGGGCTGTTCACTCTTTACTTATTAGCCCGAAACCGGGAGTGGGCATTGAGTCTGTTTGATAAAATGGTGACCCGTTGGCCGCTCCTGGGGAAGATGGGCCGGGAAAGGGTATCGGCCTCCCTCTCCGGTCTGAGCGCGCTGACCGACCTGCGCCGTTTTGCCGTCACCTTGTTCTGGATGGCAGTGGTCTGGATTGCGACCGCGGGCGAGTATTACTTGCTCCTGCTGGCTTTTTACCCCCAGGCCGAATTGTATTGGGCCACCCTGGCATTGGGGGCGGCTGCGATGGGCGTGGCGGTGCCATCGGCCCCCGGACTTATCGGCACTTTGCATGCCGCCATCGTCCTGGCGCTCTCCCTGGTCCAGGTGAACGCCTCGCTCGCCGGAGCGTATGCCTTCGTCGTCCACTTGATTTATTATTCCATCACTACGTTCTTAGGGTTGTTCGCCCTGGCCCGCGATGGCGAATCGCTGTGGCAGCTTTACCGCCGGATCCGTCAAAGGCCAGCTAACGCTTCGTAAACCTTTTTGTGTCTTCCTATCCGACTAGGTAAATGCGTAATTAAAATTAGAAAAAAAAGATCCGATGTGCGCATGTAAGATAGAATAAGAATTCATCGTCAGGAAAAAGAACATGTCTCGTAAATACTTCATCACCGGCGGAGCCGGGTTCATCGGCTCGAATTACGTCTCCTATCTTTTAGACCGCGGCGGGGACGTCACTATCTATGACAACCTCAGCCGGGGCGGCGCTCCTCGCAACCTGGAATGGCTGCGGGCGACCTACGGCGAAGAATCCTTCCACCTGATCGTCGGGGACATCCGCGACGCCGCCTTGCTAATCGCCTCTACCCAGGACGCTGACGTCATCATCCATCTGGCCGGTCAGGTGGCGGTGACCACCTCGGTGGTGCATCCCCGCGAGGATTTTGACATCAACGCCCTGGGGACTTTCAACGTGGCCGAGGCGGCCCGCCTCTCCGGGAAGAATCCCATCGTCCTCTACGCCTCCACCAACAAAGTTTACGGCGGTATGGAGGAGGTTGAGATCATCGAAGGCGAGACCCGCTACAGCTTCGCCGACCTCCCCAACGGGGTGGCCGAAACCTATCCCCTGGATTTCCACTCGCCTTACGGCTGCTCCAAAGGCGCAGGCGACCAGTACATGCGCGACTACCAGCGCATCTACGGCCTTCGAACCGTCGTCATGCGGCAGAGCTGCATCTACGGACCCCGCCAGTTCGGCATCGAGGACCAGGGCTGGGTGGCCTGGTTCATCATCGCCATCGTCACCGGCAAACCGATCACCATTTACGGCGATGGCAAGCAGATCCGCGATATGCTCCACGTCTCCGACTTGATCCAGGCTTACGAAGCCGCTATCGAGAACATAGACACCGCCGCCGGACAGGTCTACAATATAGGGGGCGGCCCGGAGAACGTCCTCTCTATCTGGACCGAATTCGGCGCCATGCTGGAAGACCTGGCTGGCCGAAAGATCCCCGTCGCCTGGAGCGACTGGCGTCCCGGCGACCAGCGCGTCATCGTCTGCGACGTGCGCAAAGCCATGCGCGAGCTGGGTTGGAAACCCCAGGTCAAAGTTCAGGACGGCATCCGCAGCCTCTACGACTGGGTCGTCGCCAACCGAGAGTTGTTTCCGTAATATCGTGAATAGAGATTTGTGAATCGTGAATAGAGATTCGTGAATGGTGAATAGAAACATTCCCAAAAGGCTCACCAATCTCCTATAGACTTAGGACTTACGCAGTTGAAAGATTTAATGGCAACCTTGCGAAGGTTTCTCTGTTTATGAAGTGATTTTA
>CBDUUP010000175.1:0-9048 GCA_965370435.1 uncultured Anaerolineales bacterium
CCTTTGCTATCTTAAATGATATTAAAAATATATATAAGGGTTAAGGAGGCAAAAGACGCACAGAGCGCAAAGAATTTAAGGGCGCAAACCATCCTGGGAAACGCCCCCTCGCAATCACTACCCCCCATCCCCGGTTCAGGCTATAATCACCCCATTCCCAATCCAGGAGAGAGACCATGTCCACTTCCAGCCCCGAAATCCTATCCACCCGCCAGGAGAAACTGTCCGCCGCCCTGCAAAGCGCAGGTCTGGACGCTCTGGCGCTCAACCCCGGCCCCACCCTGACCTACCTCACCGGCCTGCATTTCCACCTCAGCGAACGCCCGGTGGTGGCCGTCTTCACTCCCGGCGCGCCCATCACCCTGGTCCTGCCGGAACTGGAAGCCGCCAAGGCCCGCGACCTGCCCTATCCCCTCCAGGCCTTCCCCTATCCCGAAAACCCGGCTTTGTGGGAGGAGGTCTTCCGCCAGGCGCTGGAAGGGCGGGAGGGGGGCAAGATTGGCGTGGTCCCTCGCCGCCTGCGCCTGCTGGAATTGCGCCTCCTGGAGGCCGCCGCCCCGACCGCCCAACTCCTCCCCGCCGAGGACACCGTCGCGGCTCTTCGGATGCGGAAGGACGCCGCCGAGATCGCCGCCATGCGCCAGGCCGCCGAGATCGCCCAGCGCGCCCTGCAAGCGGCTCTCAAAGGCGTCGAAATCGGAATCTCCGAGCGCGAACTGGCTAACGAACTCACCATCCAACTGCTCCGCCACGGCTCCAACCCCCAGATGCCCTTCTCCCCCATCGTCGCCTCGGGGCCGTACAACAGTGCCAACCCCCACGCATTCCCTACCGGCCGCCAATTGCAGCCCGGCGATATGCTGGTCATAGACTGGGGCGCGGCGGTGGACGGCTACGTCTCCGACATCACCCGCACCTTCGCCATCGGCGAGGTGGACGAAGAGATGGCCCGCATCGCCCAGATCACCCTGGAGGCCAACACCGCGGCCCGAAATATAGCCGCCCCCGGCGTCACCGCCGGAGCCGTGGACAAAGCGGCTCGCGACATCATTGAAGCGGCGGGCTACGGCCAATACTTCACCCACCGCACCGGCCACGGACTGGGCCTGGAAGGCCACGAAGACCCCTACATCCGCGGCGACAGCGGCCTGATCCTAGAACCCGGCATGACCTTCACCATCGAACCGGGCATCTACATCCCCGGCAAGGGCGGCGTCCGAATCGAGGACGACGTGATCATCACCGAGGACGGGCTGGAGAGCTTCACTGATTTACCTCGAGAATTGGTTAGGATACTCTAGTGTATTCTATGTAAGATGACTCCTCATTTAACACACTAAGGAGATATGACATGGATTGGCTCAGTGAATTAATGTTGATTTTGTCGTTTCTTTTGGTAGTGCAGCTTCTTAAACGTGTCAAGGATTTGGAACAGGATGTAGATTTCCTTTATAGAAAAATAAAGGCTATAACAGACCCAAAGGATGATGTGGTCAGCAAAGAGGGCTGACTGGAGAGCTTCACCGACTCTCCGAGAGAGTTGGCAAGGATCGGTCAATGAGTCTCAGTGGTCTAAATAGTCTTAGTTGTCCGACCACTCAGACCACTTAGACTCAAACCAAAGAGGTCACCATGAACATTATTCCCTCCGCCGAACCCTTCTTCTTCCCCGGCGGCCCGGTGGGCTGCCTTATGATCCACGGCTTCACCGGCGCGCCCAAAGAGATGCGCTGGATGGGCGAATATCTGGCCGAGCGGGGGTATTCCGTGCTGGGCGTGCGTCTGGCCGGGCACGCCACCCGCCCGGAGGACATGATCCGCACCCGCTATACCGATTGGATGGCCTCTGTGGAGGACGGCTGGCATCTGCTCAACGGCGTCGCCGAACAGGTCTTCGTCATCGGTCTCTCTATGGGCGGAACTCTAGCCTTGCGCTTCAGCGCCGACTTCCCCGTCGCCGGGACCATCGCCCTCTCCACGCCCTACGACACGCCTGTCACCGGGGTCAAACGCCTGCTCATGCCTTTCATCAAACCCTTGAGCCTGCTGGTCCCCTACCTGAACAAAGGCCCCTCCGACTGGCGGGACAAAGAAGCCGAGGCCAGCCACGTCGCCTACCCGCAAGACGTGGTGCGCTCCGGCGCGGAGATTAATGAGCTTCTCGCAGAGATGCGCGAGGCCTCCCCCGGATCGCCGGCCCAGTCTTGCTCATGAATTCTCTAGACGACCTCACCATCCCGCCCGACCACGTCCAGCGGATCCACGACGCCCTGGGCGACATTGACAAAACCATCCTCATGGTCGAAAACAGCGGCCACGTCATCACCCGGAATGCGCAGCGCCAGCAGGTCTTCGCCGCCGCCCACCAATTCATCCAACGCGTCCTGCAAGGGAACTTATGAACCGAAACCTCATCATCGTCGCCGTCTCCATCTTCATCTGGGGTGTCGGGGAGACCAGTTTCTTCTTCTTCCAACCTCTCTACCTGGAAGAATTGGGCGCAGACCTGATAACCATCGGCGCTATTCTGGGCGCCAGCGGCGTGGTCCTCACCCTGACCAACATCCCCATCGGCTACCTCGCCGACCGCTACGGACGCAAAAAGATCATGGTCGCAATGTGGTTCATCGGCATCGTTTGCGCCCTGGCAATGGCGGTCTCCACCTCCCTGCTGGCCTTCGCCATCGCCATGATCGCCTACCGGGCCGTCACCTTCGCCGTCGCCCCGCTCAACAGCTACATCACCGCGGCCCGCGGGGAATGGTCGGTCACTCGTTCCCTGACCACTGTCTCGGCGATGTTTTATCTGGGCGCCGTCATCGGCCCGGCGTTGGGGGGCGTCATCAGCGACCGTTACGGCCTGCGGCAATCCTATTGGGTGGCGATGGGATTTTTCATGGTCTCAACTATCCTCATCCTCTTCATCCAGCCCCAACCCATCCCCCCTGCGCCCCCGGAGCAAAACGGCCGCAGTCTCTTGAAAAACCGGTCTTTTATCGCATTCCTGGGCGTCCTGCTGTTGGCCGGATTTGCCATGACCCTCCCCCACCCCCTGGCCCCCAATTTCCTCCAGAACGAGCGGGACCTCTCCCTCACCCAGATCGGCCAGCTCTTCTCGATCAACAGCCTGGGCATCGTCGCCTTCCACATGGCTCTCAGCCGGGCCAAACCGCGCCTGGGCTTCATCCTCTCGCTCTCCGCGGTGGGCGTCTTTGCCCTGACCCTGTGGCTGACCGCCAGCCTGCCGGTATTCATGTTCGGATTCTTCATGCTGGGCGGGTACTACGCCGCCCACTCTCTGACCTTCGCTCTGGCGCAAGACTTCATCCCTGAAAACCAAATGGGCCTGGCCTACGGCATCACCGAAACGGTCAATGCCGCTGCCACCATCCTGGCCCCGGTTTTGGCCGGTGTTCTCTACAATCAGAACCCAGTCTGGATGTTCCCGGCCAGCCTGCTCTGCCTGGTTGTGGCCGCCATCATCACTGTCCGCTTCACTACCCAATCCTCAACCCCTGCCGAGTTGGGCCAGGAAAAGCCGACCCCATGAACCGCAACCTCATCGCCTCCATACACTGGTTTCAGGGTTATAAAAAGATGACCACATTTCTTAGCAACCGGTAACACCTGAGGAGGTTCCCATGATCGACTCTATTCTCGACGGGGGGGCAGACCTGATAATCACTTTCCAGGGGATGGGAGACTGGATGCAAGCTCCCATGAAGTTTTTCACATTCCTAGGCACTGAGGAATTCTACCTGCTGGTCATGCCCGCCATCTACTGGTGCGTCAGCGCCGCGCTGGGATTGCGAGTCGGCATCGTCCTGCTCCTCAGCGGCGGGTTGAACACCATCCTCAAATGGGCCTTCCACCTGCCCCGCCCCTACTGGTATCGCGCTGAAGTTCAAGGGTGGAGCGCGGAGGCCAGTTTCGGGGTTCCCTCCGGCCACTCGCAGATCCCCGCCTCGGTCTGGGGCGTGATCGCGGCCAAGGTCAAACGCCCCTGGTTCTGGATCATGACCATAGCGCTGGTGTTCCTGATCGGCTTCTCCCGCATGTACCTGGGCGTCCACTTCCCCCACGACGTGCTGGTGGGCTGGACGCTGGGCATCCTGGTGGTGTGGGTATTCCTGCGCCTGGAAGCGCCGGTGGAGAGATGGTTCCAGGGACGCAGCCTGGGCAACCAAGTCCTGGCGGTCTTCGCGGTTTCTATTGTCATCCTCCTGATCGGTGCGCTGACCATGCTGGCCGTTGGCGATTTCGAACTCCCCGCCGAATGGGAGACCAATGCCTACGCAGACCAACCCAAAACCGAGGACACCGCCCTCGACCCCTTGAACTTCGCGAACCTGGTCACCAATGCGGCCGCGTTCTTCGGGTTGGCCGCGGGCGCGATATTGATTGCTCCTCGCGGCGGGTTCAACGCAAGCGGCACCGCGGTGCAGAAACTGCTGCGCTACCTGATCGGCCTGGTTGGGGTGGTCGTGTTCTGGAGGGGGCTGGGCGCGGTATTCCCCGATGAACCCCTGCTATTGGGATACGTCCTACGTTACATCCGCTACACCCTCATCGGCCTGTGGATCTCCGCCCTGGCTCCCATGATCTTCATCCGTTTTGGGCTGGCGGAGAAGGAAACCGAATAACTGACATCCGTCCTGGGCGGACATCATTCCGCCCCTACGAAACTTTCCTATCACCGTAGGGGCGAAGCGCTGCTTCGCCCCACGCTTGGGCAACCACAAGGGTTGCCCCTACGCAACCATTTGTCGTAGGGGCGGGGCTTGTCCCCGCCCCATTCGGCGCTTCATCTGTCCATGAAAATCATCGAACACACCGCCGACATCCCCTACGCCCCCATCCCCAACCAACGCACCCTCATCTTGGATGACGCCCTCCCGCCCCGGGACCTCATCACCAGCATCTTCGCACTGGCCTTCGACCAGGACAAGCTGCTGCACGCCAAATACAAAGACGGCCGGTGGCATCCTCCCGGCGGGCACATAGAACCCAGCGAGACCCTCCTCCAGGCCCTGCACCGAGAGGTTTACGAGGAGACCTATGCAAAATTGGGGACGGTTGGCTTCCTAGGCTATGAAAAGATCGTCGTGTTGGCCGAAAAACCGGAGGACTACCGCTACCCCTATCCGGAAAGCTACCAGGCCATCTATTGGGGAAAAATCGCCTCCCTCGACCCTTTTTCCCCCACGAATGAAACACTAGGGAGAGGCTTCGTCACCCCCGCCGAGATGCGCCGAAACAAAGGGCTTAACCTGAAATTGTTCGAGACGGCTTTGGCGAAGGCGACGCAATAAAAAAAGGCCGGTCTGAGACCGGCCTTTCGATTACGATAACGGAAAACTGAACCTTATTCTTCCTCTTCTTCGCTCTTCCCTGCCGCGATCACTTCCTCGGCCACGTGAGTGGGCACCTGCTCGTAATTGGCGAATTCCATGGAGAACACGCCCCGGCCTCCGGTCATGGAGCGCAAGTCGGTGGTATAGCGCTGCACCTCGGCCAGGGGGACCGTGGCGGTGACCACTGAACGGCCCTTCTCGGTGTCCATCCCCTGGACTCTGGCCCGGCGGGTGTTCATATCGCCCAGGACATCGCCCATGCTGGCTTCCGGCACCACGATGCGGATATTCATGATCGGTTCCAGCAAGACCGGCCCGGCCTCTTTGAACGCCAATTTGAAAGCCTCCCGCCCGGCGACCTCAAAGGCCACCGGCTTGGAATCCACCGGGTGTTCCTTGCCATCGTAGACCGCAGCCTTCACGTTGACCACCGGGTACCCGGCGATCACCCCAATCTTCATCACGTTCTTGATGCCCTTCTCGATGGAGGGGATGAAATTATGCGAGATCCTGCCTCCGACAATGTCGTTAGAGAATTCGAAGTTCTCCTCCGGGAGCGGTTCGACCCGCAGGTACACTTCGGCGAACTGGCCCGCGCCGCCGGTCTGTTTCTTGTGGCGGTACTGGGCGTTGCCCTTTCGAGTGATGGTCTCCTGGTAAGGAACCCTGGGAATGTCGATGTTCAACTTCACCTGGAATTTGGATTCGGCCTTGCGAATGGCAATATCAATGTGCTGATCGCCCATGCCTTGCAGGATGGTTTGCCGGGTGACGCCGTCCTGACGCCAGGAGAGGGTCATGTCCTCTTCGCTCAGGCGGGCCAGGGTCGGCCCCATCTTGGTGGAGTCGGCCTGGGTCTTGGGGGTGACTGCCACGCTGAACAGGGCGTTGGGATACTCCGCCGCGGGCAAGATCAGGGGGTGGGTTTTGTCGCAGAGGGTGTCGCTGGTGGCAGTCTCACTCAGCTTGGGCACCGCGGCAATATCTCCGGCGTGGACGGTCTTGACCGATATACTCTCTTTGCCTCGCATCAAGGTGACGTTGCCAAACCGTTCTTCCTCCTCCTTGTTCTGGTTATACACCCGGGAGTCGGCCGTGATCATGCCGGAATACACCCGGAAATAGGTGATCTTTCCCACGAAGGGGTCGGCGGTGGTTTTCCAGACGTAGGCGGCCAGGGGGCCGGCGTCTGAGGCGGTAAGTTCTTCTTCACCCTGCGCGCCTTTGGCGATCTTTGCGGGTCTATCGGCGGGTGAGGGCAGCAGGCTGACGATGGCTTCCAGCAAGGGAGCCAGACCCATCTCTTCCGTCGCCGCGGAGACCAGCACCGGCACGTAAGTCCCAGACTGCGCCACCTTTCTCAAGCCCTGCATGATCTCTTCGTCGGTCAACTCCCCGGCCTCAAAGTATTTCTCCATCAGGGCATCGTCGCCCTCGGCGGCTGCCTCGACCAACTCCATCCGCCCGGTTTCGGCCTGGTCAGCGTACTCGGCGGGGATATCCTCTCCTGTTTTACCCTCCCCGGCGTAAGCTTTCATAGTAAGCAGGTCAATCACACCCTTGAAGTTCTCTTTCTCGCCCCAGGGGATCTGGAGGGAGATCAAACCCACTTCGGTGAGTTCCTGCACCGAGGCCAACGCCTTGGCGAAATTGGCGTTGTCGCGGTTCATTTTATTGATGAGGACGAAGCGAGGCAGATTGAATTCATCGCAGGTATTCCAAGCGATCTCGGTGCCCACCTCGGCCCCAGAGACCGCATCCACCACTACGACCGCGCTGTCCGCCACGCTCAAGGCGGAGATCAATTCCCCCACGAAATCGGTATACCCGGGGGTATCCAGCAGGTTGATCTTGTAGTCATTGTATTCAATAAGGCACAAAGCCGTGGAAAGCGATATCCCCCGGCGGATCTCCTCATCCTCAAAGTCGCCCACGGTGCTGCCGTCCTCGATCCTTCCCAGGCGGTTGGTAGCGCCGGTGAAATGCAGTAAAGCCTCGGCCAGCATGGTTTTGCCCGAGCTGCTGTGAGAGACCAGGGCGACGTTGCGGATAAATTGGGTGGTGTATTCTTTCATTCTAGAATTACCTTCTTTTATATTGAGAATGCGATGCTTGGCGCGAGACCCTACCGCATAGCGATGGATGATTGGCTGTAAACCAATCCCGCTAGGCCGCAAGTCTCGCGCAAAGAACCGAGTAGCGGATTGATTTTAAGGGAGGATGCCTTCCTTGTCAAAGTATTTTTCAAAATTGCGCGCATGCAAAAGATGTCTGGGTAAGGCGCAACCTCCCGCAGGTTTGTCCAGAAGCAGATATTTTCCAAGAATAATACAGGTCAAATGGACAAATCGGTCTGAGAATCAACCTGCGGGAGGTTAAGGGGTGCATTTCAGTTTGGGGGTGAATTTGGTTGGTATAACCACTTTGCGACTGAAGTCGCACAAACATTTACAAAGTCGGCCTTCGCCGACTAAAAGCGATTTTAGTCCGCCGAAGGGCGGACTTCGTAGTTGTTGGTGCGACTTTAGTCGCTAAAGGCCCCCAAAACTGAAATACACCCGAGGTTAAGATGACAACCTTTGCCTGCCCATTTCAAAACTCGTCCCCATTATGGGGTAAAATCTATCCGAGTTGTACAGTCTGTATACAGGTAATAATCTATGGCAAAACTCATAAACCAATACTCATTTGTGTTCACCAGTCTATTCCTGCTGGGGATCCTGGCGTATTTCCTCCTGCGCGACCAGCCCAAGACCAGCGACTACATTGCGCTGGCCGTGGTTGCGGTGGGATTGGCAGTCGCCTGGTTCTTGACGCGACCTCAGCAATCCATCATCCCCGATAGCGCCGCCGAAGTCCAGGCTATGATCGGCCAGGGAACGCCGGTCCTCCTGGAGTTCCAGTCCCCCTTTTGATTGGCCTGCACAGCGATGAAACCCATCGTGGATGGGTTAGAAAAGGAACTGGGCGATAAGCTGCTGGTGATTCGCCTGAACATCCAAGACCCGGTCGGCCGGGCGCTGACCAAGCCCTATAATTTCCAATACACGCCCACCTTCATCTATTTCGATGCCCAGGGGGTCGAACTCTGGCGCACGATAGGCAGCCTGAACCTTGACCGGGTGAGAGACTCGGTCGGTCCATGAGTCTGTTTCGCCGCCTGTTCTTCAACCTGTGGTACTTCCGCCGCCCGCCCTGGGACACCGGCATCACCCCGCCGGAGGTCATGGACTTCCTCGCCAACCGCCCGCCCGGACGCGCCTTGGACCTCGGCTGCGGCACCGGTACCAACGCCATCACTCTAGCCCAGCACGGCTGGCAGACCACCGGCGTAGACTTCGTGGCCCGGGCGGTGAAAGCCGGACGCCGCAAGGCCCGCCAATCCGGCGTGGAGGTGGACTTGCGCACCGGCGACGTGACCGACCTGAGCGACCTCTCCAGCCCCTACGATTTCATCCTCGACATCGGCTGTTATCACGGCGTCATCCCGGATAGACGCCGCCTTTATCACCAGAACGTCCGGCGCTTGCTTGCACCCGACGGCACGTTACTGATCTACGCCTTCTTCAAGACCGCGCCGGGAGACCTTTCCGGCATAGAAGAATCCGACCTGACCGCCTTTGAAGACTATCTCACCCTCGCCGACCGCGAGGACAGCGACGACAGCCGGGGTCGGCCTTCCACCTGGCTGACC
>CBDUUP010000176.1:0-9040 GCA_965370435.1 uncultured Anaerolineales bacterium
ATTTCCCCTTTTCGCGATAGGGGCTGTCCCTTTGACTTTTGGGACAGCCTCTACGAGGGATTGATGGTTAGAGGTAGACCCTTTCGATGCCCTGGACGTATTTGGAGCTTCGGGTGGCGCGGAAGGGGAAGGCGGAGGTGATCCTTTGGGCCTGGGGGTCGTGTTCGGGGAGGTATTTTAGCTCCACTACGATGTTGGCGTAGTCCACCTGACGGTATAGGAATTGGTTGTTCAATTTGTTGACGTGATAAAAAGTCAGGCCGGAGTCTATGGTGACTCTGAATTTGCCGTCGGCGGTGGCGAAGTATTCGCGGTGGTAGCGGTTGAGCAGGGCCACTTCCAGGGTCAAGAGATGGGCGAGCACGTCCGGAGGGAGTTGGGAGGCCCGGATCACGCCTTCGAAATACCAATCGTTGAACCTTTCATCCAGGGTGAAGGGGAAGATGGAATGTTGGACTTTGTAGCCAACCATGCCGCGCTTGACCTTGAGTTCCAGGATAGGGTCGTCCACTTTGCGGAAGAACTGATGATACCAGCGGACTCGGGCCTTCATCCGGTCGGGTGCGCCGCCCACGTTGTCCACGTAGTTATCCATCCAGGGATTATCCAGGTAGATATTGTTCACGAACCGGGGCGGGTAGACCTCGAAGAACATGCCGGGGTGAGTCATGAGGATGGCCCGCACCTGGTGCCGGTCGAGTTGGTCTACGAAGAATTTCCGTTCGTAACGGGCGTTATCGAGGGGAGGGGCGTCGGACATGGCAGTTTCCTGGTTGGGTAGTTGGATAGTTGTTAGTTTTGTAGTTGCCGATTTCCTGGTTACCTTGTTGCCTGGTTGCCTGGTTGCCTAATTACCTAATCACTTACTTCTACCAAATCCCTTTGTTGTCGAGGAAGGTGATGCTCAGGGATTCGGAGAGGGCGCGGAGGGCAGATTTGGCGGATTTGAGGGCCTCCATGTTCCTGAATTCGACCAGGAAGGAAGTTTCCAGGGCCATCTCAGTGTCGTCGAAACGCATGAGCTTGATCTGGGAGCAGTGCGGTTTGAGGGCTGCCATGATCGCATCTAGCTCAACCTTGCCGGGATTTTGGCTGCCGACGGTGACGTGTAGGTTGAAGTCCGCCGAACTCTTGCGGAAGAGCCGCATCAACCCGAGCAGGATGATGCCCGCCGCCAGGGCCAGGATGGTGATCAGGCGTTGGTTGTCCCCCAGGCCGATCCCCAGGCCGATGGCGAAGAAAAGATAGGCCAACTCTTCGGGTTCTTTGACCGCAGTGCGGAAGCGGACGATGGACAGCGCGCCCACCAAACCCAACGACAGCGCCACCGAAGACCTGACCACCAGGATGATGAAGGTGGTGGTGATCGTTATCAGCATGAAGTTGGCGGCGAAGCGGCGGCGGTTGCTGAGGGACGAACCCCAGGAAATGTAAACCCGGCTCAGGATGAAGGAAAAGACCGCCGACAGAGTGAGGTTGATGACGAAAGCCTGAAGTTCCAGGGGGTTGGCCTGGTTGGCGGTGAATTCGGCCAGCAGGCCGCTGAGACCGCCGCCGGTGTCCCCGGAGGAAGTATCTTCAGTTGATGGGGTGCCGCCTACTTCGGGGGGGACTTCGCCCCCTTCACCCGGAGGGCCTTCCTCTCCAGGAGGACCAACTTCTCCAGGAGGGCCGCCCTCTCCCGGACCTTCTTCAGCGGTCAGCGTTACCTCGTCAAATTCAGCGACGAGTCCGCCTTCCACCCATAAGCCGATCCCGCCGGGGGGAAGCGGTTCCGGGTCGGTGGCGGTCAGCACGGATTCGCCATCTATCGAAATCTGGTGCTGCCCTTGGGAGGCGGAGATGGTGATCTCAAACTCGCCTTCCGGGAGGCCGGTTTCCAGGGGCATTTCAGCCAGCGATTGAGGCTGGTCTTGCTGGATTTTTTCCAGGACGATATTATCTAGAAAGAGGAGCAATGTATAGCGATCGGGGCCGTTGAAATGGTAATGGATGAAGATCACACCCTCGCCGGTGGCTTGAACCTTGACCGAAAGGGTGAGGTTGGACCATTGGCCATGCCGGACGGCGAAGCTCCCCTGGCTGAGCCGGAGCTTCCCATCCACCACCACGGCATCGGGGGAGAGTTCCCAGCCTTCTGGCGTGGTAGTGTCAAAGGTTTCGGTGAAGCCTCCGCCTTCTTCCTGGGCTAGGGCGGGCGTGGCGAGCAGGGCGGTCAGCAGGATGATGGTGGATAGGGTTCTGAGAAGGGTGTGCTTGTTCATGGGTTGCCTCCGGGGGTGGGTGATTTCATTTTAGCGCTGGGCCGACCCTCACCCCGGCGGCTTGGCGGTGAAACTGCCAAGCGCCTGCCCCTCTCCCTGGAAGGGAGAGGGGCGGCCGACCGCAGGTCGGTTAGGTGAGGGTGGAATTGGAAAAATCAGCATCGCGGGTTAATTTTCCTGGGTGAGGGCGGTTTGGATGAATTGGCTGCGCTGGCGGGTGAGGTCGGCTATGGGGATCCAGCTTGACTCGAAATTCTGGATGGTGAACATGCCGGAGGGGCTGAAGTACATCAGATCGCCGGTTCCTTGCTTGACGTAAGGTTCTATCAGGTTGTACCAGGATTGCCCCTGCGCGGCGACATATTCATAATTGAACCGGTAGCGGGTGAACAGGTCGAGGTAGGCGGCGTAGGTTCGGCGGTAACGCTCGACCTGGAAAACATTTTCGTATAGAGGCGCCGACTCCAGGAGCCTGAAGGAGTCATTGGGCAGTTTGTAAAGAGGGTGTTCGATCATGCCGCCCCAGGTCTGGTCCCAGGGGAGCCACTCGAACTTACCTGTGCCGGGGTTGTTATACAGATAAAAATTATTGCCGGTGTTGGGGTAGATGTCCCAACTCATCAGGGCGATCTCCACGGCCATGTAGCGTAGGAAGCCGTCCACGTTGAAGACCTTCTCCAGCGCCTGGGCGAAATCTTCGGGGGTGTCGTATGCCACGCCGTCGATCACGCGGGTGAGTTCGACGATGTCGCCGTAGTCGGCTTCTTCTTCGTTGTTCACTTTCCCGTAGATGTAGAGGCCGTTGGGTTTGGGGAAATCTTCAATGTCATCGCCATAATAGACCAGGTCGGCTGGGCCTCTCATAAAATGATTGGCTTTGTATAAGTTGCCCCCCTTGTTGTCCTGGCCGAAGCGATTGGCGACGAACTTCATATCAATGCGCTCGACCAAGGTATACACCCCCAGAAAGGTCGGAGCTTCGTTTTTTCCTAATACGTCAACCCAAATCTCTACGAAGGTGATGTGGCTGGCCGGAACTCCGGCGAAAGCCAGAAAGTCGTAGGCGAATTTCTCCAGCATCATGGAAGGGTCGCCCACGTTATTGATGAACAGCAGTTGCTTGAGGTTGTGGAATTCCTGCCCCTCGATGAAGGCGTCGGTATCAATTTTCCAGGGTTTCTTTATGCCGGAATTCAACAAGGAGAAGTTGCCCCTGAAGCTCAGGCCGATGCGGTCAATACGCTCGCCGAACACGATGGCGTCGGCTTCTACCTGGATTTTGGCTCCGGGGTCGGCCCACATTCGGTCCCAGTTCTCCTCGCTGACGATGAGGTCCACCCGGCGCACCTGGCTGTCATCGAAGAGATTCCAATAATCCACGCTGCTGGCGGCGGGATGGCTTACTGTGACGGTGACACTGGCCGTGGCGATACCTCCCTGGTCGTCGGTCACTTGCAGGGTGACGGTGTAGTTGCCGGGCTTGGAGTAGACGTAGTCTACATAGCCGTCAGCGCTGGTGGCGTCGGTCTCGAAGGAGCCGTTGGCGTCCAGGTCCCACTGGTAGCGGACGATGCTGCCGTCGGGGTCATTGCTGCCAAAGGCGCTGAAATAGACTTTCAAGGGCGCCCAACCCCGGTTGGGCATGGCGTAAGCGAAGGCTTCGATGGCAGCATCGAGAACCGATTGGGAGGAGGAGGGGTCTGCCGCAGCCCCATAGCCAATCACCACCACGGCGACGAGGAGGAAGAGGAAGATGCTGGCCGCTTCCAGAACTCTGGAGGTTCCCATTTCTTTCCATTTTTGGATCATGAGGAGGGTCTCCTGGGGTGGTGGTGGTTATTTTTTTTAACACTAAGACACAAAGGCACGAAGGCACAAAGTTTTTATGTTTTTTCTTCGTGTCTTTGTGGTTAAAGTCTTTATTGCCCTGAAGTAACCAATCAGAGGTCTAGCCATCGGTTCATTCCTTTGGAGAGTCTTCATCCGGTGACTCAGTTTGCGGTTCGGTCACGCTGCCGTCCACAATGCAGGCCGCGGGGTCGGTGACGGTGATGGATTGGCCGTCGGGGAAGGTGACGAGGGTCAAGTCTGCCTTCCGCTTGACCATCAACCCTCGGAATTTCAGTGTCACCGGCCAGGGAAAGGGGTTGGTATTCTTTAAGAACACCCGCCAGGGGGAGAGGATGCGCACACCCAGAACCTCCATGAAGAGGCCCAGAGGCGGCAGCCCGGCGAGGGCGTTACGCTCTCCCATGCCCTGGGCGGTGTCGGCGTGGTATTGTTTATAGAAAGCGCCGGTGGTCTTGAGCGAATGGACAACGGCGGACATCAGGCGGGTGACCAGAACAACGGTCTCGTCCAGGTGGCCGTAGTCCAGCAAGCCTAGCCCAATCAATTCGTTCCAGGGCATCCAAACGCCCTGGCTGGCGTTGACGTCCTTCTTGGAAGGCGGGGAGGGGCAGGCCGGGATTCCGTAGTCGCGTCCATATTGGGTGGGCTTGAGCAGGCTGCGATCCAGTATCTTTTGCACCCGCTCCGGGGCGGGGATGCCGGCCCAAACCGGCAGCAGCAAGGTGTGGTCTTTTGATTTGAGGTCTACCGTCAGCAGGGTGACGGTGTCGGTGTCCTGAATGCCCTGGATCTGGACCCTTTCAACGCTCTGGTAGACCTGGTCGGTGGTGCAGCGGGCCAGGTTCCAGAGCCAGTGGAATTTATCCCGGGCCACGCGTTCGACCCGGCGATGCCCGCTGGGGATGTTCCCGTGGATGAAGGCGTGGGCGTGGCGGGTGGTTTCGGTGGGGGAGTCGATGCGGATGAGCAGGCGCACCGGCGTCTCGAATTCGCGGTTGACCAGAATGTCGCCCGGTCCCTGGCGCTGGCCGAGAGTCTCGCCCTTGCTGCTGAGGTGGGTTTCGCGGTCCCAGTAGCGATAGGTCGTGGCGCGGCCATCCCAGGAGGATTCCACCGCGGTGCGCAGGTTGTCGGCAATGGCTTCCAGAGCCGGGACGGGGCCGGGACGTTGGATCAATTTGGCGATTTGGATCAGGGTCTGGCATTCCTTGTAGAGCAGGGCGCACAAGGCCGGGCTTTCGACAAAGGCGAGGTCGGCCCCCTGAGTATCCTCCTGCCAGAGGGAGAATGCAGGGTTCTCGTCGAAGCCGGTCTGCATGGGGTGGCCCCATTCTGGGAGGCCGTCGCCATCCCGGTCGTTCTGGTCGTTGAACCAGGTGTGAAAGAAATCCAGCAGGGGGGAGAGGGTTTCTTCCAGGAAGGCGCGGTCCTCAGAGAAGGAGTAGATGCGCCAGGCCAGGCTTGCCAGCAGGGGCATCGCCAACATACGGCTGCGCTGCCCGGCCAGACCGGGTTTCCAATCAATGAAGCCTTCGTCGGATTGGACCGCCAGGAAGTTTCGCAGCAGTCCCTGGGCCAATTGAGGAGCGGCGGGTAGAAGCTGACCTGCCAGATACCAGGATTCGAGGGCCGGCTGCCCGTTCCAGAGGTGGGTGTAGTCGCCGCCGTCGCCGCGGGGTGAGAAGCCCAGGTCGGGTTGGCGGGTGAAGACAAAAGAGGGGTGGGGGAGGTGTTCGCTGGGAGGGTGGAACAAACTATAGGCCACTTTCTGCCCCAGAGCGAAGGCGGCGTCCCAGTCGGGGTCGCCGGTGTGGACTTCGAGGTTGGAGGCGTTGGTCATGGCGACCCGGGCCAGTTCAGCGTCCCATTTGCGGGTGGCGGTCTGGCGGGCCAGGAGGAAAGACTCGCGAGGGTCCTCCAGCCCAGCGTGGACCCAGGTCAAACGGCGGGATTGGCCGGGGAGCAGTTCCAGTTCCAGGATCAGGGAGGGGTAAGGGCTGCTGACCCCATGAGGGCCGCCGGTCATGAATACCACCGGGTAGAGTCCGTCAGTTTTGCCTTGCAGCACGGTGACGGCTTCCATCTTGACCGGGGCCATCAGTTGGCCTTCCTCGCCGGGGGTGAGGGCGGCTACCCATTCCAGGCGGATCTGGCGGGATTTGGTTCCGCTGTTCAACATCTGCAAACGGCCTGCAATCAGGTCGGATTGGGGAACCCAATACTCGGCGGCAACGTCTATACCTGGAAAAGGCGAATAGGTCGCCAGAATGTAGCTGGGATGAAAATCCTTCACCGCCGGAGGGATGTGGAAATTCCCCGGGTTACTGAGCAGCGTGTCGCCTTCCCCAAAGCGAGGGAAGATGCGCATGTTGCGGGCGCGCAGGCCGTAGGTGGTCTGGAGCGCCATTGCCGGGGGGTCGCCGCCGCTGAGGGACAACTCCCAGATCTGGTCGTTGACGTAATCCGGGCGGCTGAGGCGGGCGTCAGCGGATAGTGTCAGAGAGAGTGGATCTCCCTGTTTGAGGTTCCATTCGCGCATGGATGAATTGTAGGTGTTTTTTGCCGAGAGGTCAAAGGTTTCGGAGAGAGAAAAATGAAACAGTGAATAGTGATTAGCGCCATGAGAATTAGCCGCCGGACAGTTTTCAATGGAGATTTTCAACATGAATGTTTATTTCAAACTTTTACCGCAGAGACGTTGAGTTCGTCGCTTCGCCTAGAGAGAAACCGCAGAGAAAAGCAAAAAATATATCAAAAAAACTCAGCGAAACTCAGCGTACTCTGCGTCTCTGCGGTGAAAAAGATTTATTATAATGGCTTGTTTTTAATGTTGTTGCGATGACCGATGATACAATACATGGTAACAGGCGAAAGAAATGAATTGTGCTAGAATGTGAATATAATGGTAGCGAAGAGAGAAAGTTATGCCTATTGAGTATCCTACCCGTCAAAATCTACTACAGACTCTTAAACAAGCAAATAATTCTACGCTTGATTTTATTGTATTGGTCACGGGAGCGCTCTATCCTGAAATTGGTACGGATGTCCTGAAAGAATATCTTGCAGAGTGCGTCCGCGTTCTTAAAAATGGGGGCGTTTTGTTTGTTCAAGGAAGACCGGATTACTTGCCTGATTTAGGTGTATATTTGGATCAGTATCTGAATTTCAAATACTGGATTACGTTAGAATCATCAATTCAGAATCCTACCAAAGGGTTACCATCTGTTCATGCAGGCTTGCTGTTATTTACCAAAGGGAATGGACGATTTAATGTCAAGCGAACGCGTTTCCCTCATCAGATGTGTGATGCGTGTGATCGGACGTTGAAAGATTGGGGAGGGAAAGCACACTTGATGAATCCAGAAGGGTACGTGATCTCGGATGTATGGAAAGACATTCCAAAAAAAAATAACTATACACAAATATCAGAAACAGTTCTACAGACAGTTCTACGAATGTTGGATTTGAAAGGACATGAAGGGGACAACGCCGGAATGTTTAGTGGTATGGATATTGAAAACGAAGAATTGGCTGGCCTAGTAGCGCCTCTAGAGGGTGTGCCCTCCCTTTCTGCTACCAGATCTATTGCTGAACCAAAATTCCAATATCAATTACCCGGTTTCTCACCACCTAAAATTAAATCAGAAATAGCTCAGAAGTCAATAGATGCGAAATCAGTTGACGTGGTTCATCATGGCGATGCAGTCACTATTCTTAAACAAATCCCTGAGAACTCGATTGATTTAGTATTTGCAGACCCTCCTTACAATCTGGACAAAGAATATAGTCGTTATGATGATGAGCTAGAGGAAAAGACGTACATTGAATGGTGTAATGAATGGTTGTTTGAGTACGCCCGAGTGCTTAAGCCTACCGGCTCTTTGTTTGTGCTCAATTTACCCCGGTGGACAATATATCACGCTGATTTTCTCAATAAACATCTGTATTTTCAAAATTGGATAGTGTGGGATGCGCTTTCCGAGCCGCGTGGTAAGTTGATGCCCGCCCATTACGGTTTGTTATTCTATACCAAGCGCCCGACGGATTTCACTTTCAATTACGAGGAGTTGAGCGAGATTGACGCCCGTCAGTATTGTTTACGCGCTTCTTGCATTCGCAAGCGAAAGGCAAATGGCGAGGACGGTAAAATGCCGCTGACCGATATATGGTGGGATATTCACCGTATCAAACACCGGCGTGATCGAGATTACCACCCTTGCCAACTTCCTGATAAGTTGATGGAACGCATTATTCGCCTGATGACCAACGAAGGGGATGTGGTCTTGGATGCTCTGGCCGGGGCCGGCACCACACCGGTTATCGCCGCCAGATTAAACCGGCGTTACGTGGCAATAGATATGGACGAATACTATGTACAAATTATGGAAGATAAACTTGCTATGATGAAGGAAAACGGTTCCATTGAACGCGAGAGTATCAAGAAGGAGAAAAAAGCGTTTTCTAAAAAGGAATTGCAGCTTGAACTGCGTGAGTTAGCGTCGGAACTGGGACGGCTTCCCACCCCCGAAGATGTAAAAACGAAGAGTAAATATGACCTTCAAGTATTCTTTGATGCTTTCCCAACCTGGGGGAAGGCATTGAAAGCCGCCAAGCTGGAGGTTCAGAATGATTGAGGCGCGCAAAATCTCTTTTGAAGAAGCATGGGATAGCTCAACGGTATTCTTCGTGGATGATGATCTGGAAGATGAGATTGATCGTGAAGTTGAGGCTTTGCTTGAAGCAACTGATGATCTTATTGATCCAACGGGCGTTGAAAATAACATTGATAGAGTTGTTGATTTCCTAATCCAGCAAGAGCGGGGATTGGATGTTATCTTAAAAGATATCGAACTATCGCAAGAAAAAATCAAGAGCAATGTTTCGGAATTGAGGAATTTGGAACGGATACCCGGTGATTTCCAAGG
>CBDUUP010000177.1:0-9040 GCA_965370435.1 uncultured Anaerolineales bacterium
ACGGTGTTCCGCTGTTCTTCCCCCAGCCAGGCATCCTCTTCCGCCATGAACGTCTCCAGCGCAGTCAGGTCTTCGGGCGTCAACTGCCAACCGCTACCTCCCAGGTTTTCCTCCAGATGAGCGATCGTGGAAGGCCCGGTGAGGGCGCAGGTGATCCCTGGTTGGGCCAACACCCAGGCTATCGCCACTTGCGCCGGAGTCTTGCCAATCCGTTCCCCGACCTGCGCCATTTTCCCGGCCACCCGCAGGCCAGACTCGAATCTCGCTCGTTGGAAGAGCGGGTCCATGTTGCGGATGTCGCCGGGTTCAAAGGTATGCCCGGCCCTGATCTTCCCCGTCAGCATCCCTCTTCCGGTCACGCTGAAGGCGATCATCCCAAAATTATATTCCTTTTGCAAAGGCAATATTTGCTGGTACGTCCCCCGGGCCACCGCGCAGAACTCCATCAACACCGAGAAAACCTTCCCGGTCTGGCAGTAGGTTTCCACCCTCTCCGCCGGGAGATGCCCCAGGCCGTAATGGCGGATCTTGCCCTCCTTCACCAGTGTCTCCAACGCCGCCACAGTCTCCTCAATGGGCGTCTCCGGGTCGTCAAAATGCACCTGGTAGAGGTCAACGTATTCGGTGCCCAAACGTCCCAAGCTGCCCTCGCAAGCCTCTCGGACATAGGCCTCAGACAGGTTGGGTTTCATCCCTTCCCGCGCCCCCACTTTGGTCGCGATGATGACCTCCTCTCGGAAGGGCTTGACCACCTCGCCCAAAACCTGCTCCGCGTCCCCATAAGCCTCGGCCGCGTCGAAGAAATTGACTCCCAACTCGTATGCGCGCCGGAGAGTCCTCTTATACTCTTCGATATCTTTCGTCCCATACGCCCCACTCAACCCATAACACCCCATACCTATCTCCGAGATGCTGAAGTCCAAATGTTTTCGCGTTTCCATCCGATCCTCTTCTTTTAGAATACTTACTCTCCATCCATTATGAACCATTTCCCCCTCAAAAACAAGTGCCAACCCCATTAAATTTCATCCTTCCCCCTTCATCCTTCCTCCTCCCTTCCGCTTGCCTTACCCAGCCAACTGCTATATACTGAAATCACCGATCAACCATCACCCACCGGAGGTTTGCCATTACAGATGCCACCAAAGAAGACCTAAGCATTATGCGTGACGGGAGTCAGTTCCTAAGGTAAACATGAAGACCCTCAAACAGAAGTTGACCGTGGTCGGCATCATCTACGCCGTGGACCTCCTCGCTCTGGTGGTCTTCGGTACGCTGGGTTGGCTATGACCCCCATCGTCAAACTGACACTCTTCATCTCAGTCTCCGCCCTCATCCTGCGGGTATCGTGGCGTTCCCTGCCCGACCCGCGTTCGCACGGATTCTACCGCTTCTTCGCCTTTGAGGCCCTGCTGGTCTTGTTCTTACTGAATGCTAATTCCTGGTTCCTCGACCCATTATCTATCGTTCAACTCATTTCGTGGGCATTGCTTTTGGCCTCCTTCTACCTGGTTGTGCATGGTGTTTACCTTCTGATCGTGATCGGACAACCTCAGGGCGACATTGAGAACACCCAAAACCTGGTGGTGCAGGGAATCTACAAATACATCCGCCACCCGCTCTACGCCTCGCTGCTCTTTCTTGCATGGGGAATCTTCTGCAAAGCCCCCTCCCTGCTGGGGGTCACGCTGGCCGGGATGGCGACAATTTTCCTGGTGTTGACCGCCCAGGTCGAGGAGGCCGAGAATATAGAAAAATTCGGTGAAGAATACGCCGAGTACATGAAGAAAACCAATATGTTCGTTCCTTTCATATTTTAATCCGTTAGAATTTCACCCCAGCTCTCCATCTCCCATGCACCCAACCTCCCCTGCACCCAAATCCCAATGAACTTCCTCTTCGACCTCCTCGCCCCCCTCTACGAACGCCTTGTCGGCGACCGGGACCCCCAACCCATCCAGGACCTCCTCAAACTGCCCTGCGAGGGCTGGCTGCTGGACGCGGGCGGCGGCACCGGGCGAGTCTCCGCCCCGCTGCGCACGATGGCGGGCAAACTCGTATTGGGCGATTTCTCTTTCCCCATGCTTCGGCAGGCTCAGGGAAAGCAGGGCTTGCTTCCGGTCAACCTGAGCGCCCTCCGCCTGCCCTACCCCGACGAGACCTTCGACCGCATCCTGGTGGTGGACGCCCTCCATCACTTCCCCGACCAGCCGGGGGCCATCGCCGAACTGGTCCGAGCGCTCAAACCCGGCGGGCGCCTGCTCATCGAAGAGCCGGACATCAACCGCTTCGGCGTCAAGCTCATCGCCCTGGCCGAGAAGCTGCTCCTCATGAACAGCCACTTCCACACCGCGCGCGAGATTCGCAATATGGTTGCCGCCCACGGACTCAAGGCGCGCATCGCAAGCGACGGACGCAACACCGCCTGGGTTGTGGCGGACAAATAGAGAAGGAACACCGAAACGCCAGGGGCGTAATTGTGTTGTGATGTATAAAGAAGCCCCGGCCTTTGATTAAAGGAAAATCGGATGAAACGCGCATCTACCATCCTGGCATTGTTGTTCGTTTTGGCTCTAGCCTGCAACCTCCCCGGTGACAGCGGTCAAAACGGAGACGGCGGAGAAGATATCGCCACCCAACGCCCCCGCTCCACCATCGCCCCGCCAGAGTCTCCACCCCTCCCCACCTCCATACCGGAGGAGGACAAATGGGACCTCTGGGACAACGGCGTCCGCCTGCGCGGGGCCGACCTGCATCCCTGTCAGTTATATGACGAAAATGGTTGCGTCACCCCCATCACCCGCCAGGACATAGCCGACCTGCGCAATCTCGGCGCCAACCTCATCAACGCCTCCTATCCCGGCGTCTATTCTGTGGATGCGCCTTACGAGGTGGACGACCAGGCCCTCGCCTACTTGGACGACCTGGTCGAATGGGCCGAGGAGGTGGGCATTTACGTCGTCATCCATTTCCGCTCCGGGCCGGGCCGCAACGAGGAGGCCATCCATCTCGCCCCGGGGGAACGCTACGAAGTCTGGACCGACCAGGCCGCCCACGACGCCTGGGGTGAGATGTGGCGTTTCGTCGCCCAACGCTATCGCGAATCTCCCGTCGTCATTGGCTATGATCTCATGGTCGAACCCCACCCCAATACGCTAGTTGATCCAGACTTTGACCTAAGCCCATCCGAGACCCAGGCCCAGATGGAAGGCACCCTCATGGACTGGAACGCCCTGGCCGCCGACATCACCGCCGCCATCCGGGAGGTTGATAGCGACACGCCCATCATCATCAACAGCCTGAATTGGGGCAGCGCCGAATGGTTTGAGGTCCTGGAACCCACCGGCGACGACCGCACTGTCTACAGCCTGCACGCCTACGACCCCGATGTATACGTCGATCAGGAACCCGGAGCGGAGGGCATCACTTACCCCGACGTGGTAGAAGACTATGGCGAGACCATCACCTTCAACCGCGCCTGGCTGGAGGAGAACTTTCAGCCCCCCCTGGAGTTCGCCGAGCGGTACGATGTCCCCATCTACATCGGCGAGTTTGGCGTGATGCGCTGGGCGCCGGACGCTGCCGCCTTCCTTGAGGACGAGCTTGATCTCTTCGAGGAATATGGCTGGAACTACGCCGTATATGTCTGGCGCGGTGACGAAGTCTATTTCGACGGCTTCAACCTGGAACTCGGCCCCGACCCCGACAATCATTCCCAGGTATTAGATAATCCCTTGTTGAACATCTTCCGCCAGGCCTGGGCGCAGAACACCCACTTCCCTGGCTCGTCCAGCGCCCCGCCGGTTGTCTCCTCCGGCGAAATGCCTTCTCTGGATGAGGTGAGCCACTGGCTGTACCTGATCGACGTCAACCTGGACGAAGACACCGTGGACCAGATCGTCGCCTCGACCTACGACATGGTTGTGCTGGACTACATCCCCTCCGAGGAGAACAACACCGACTACCCCATGGCACAGGTCATTGACCGCATGCACAACGCCGCCCACCCCAAGCTGGTCATCGCCTACATCGACATCGGCGAGGCGGAGGACTACCGCACCTACTGGCAGGACGGCTGGGGCATCGGCGACCCCGAATGGATCGCCGGAGCCGACCCCGACGGCTGGGAGGGCAATTATCCGGTGGCCTATTGGTGGGATGAATATCAGGAGATATGGACCGGAACCGGCGGGTATTTGCAGGGTATCCTGGACGCGGGCTTCGATGGGGTGTACCTGGATTGGGTGGAGGCCTACTCCGACGAGAGCGTGCTGGACATCGCCGAGCAGGACGGCGTGGACGCCGTACAAGAGATGATCTGGTGGGTGGGCGACATCGCCGAGTTCACCCGCGATCAAAAATCGGACTTCATCGTCATCGCCCAGAACGCCGCCGAGTTGGCCGAATTTGATGATTACGTGGAGATCATAGACGCCATCGCCCAGGAGCAGGTCTGGTTCGACGGCGGAGCCGACAACGACCCGCCCGGCGACTGCCCCCTCCCCCGAACCGATGACGATATTGACACCGATGAATATTACGATTCCCTGTCCCCAGAATGCCAGCAGCAATTCGACGACTACCCCGACAGCACCCTCCACGTCAGCAGCGAGGAATACCTGTACTACCTCCAGTTGGCGCAGAGCAAGGGCCTCTTGATCTTCACCATTGACTACGCCCTGGATCCCGCCAACGTCGCCTGGGTCTACCAGACCAGCCGCTCCCTGGGCTTCGTCCCCTTCGTCAGCAGCCGGGCATTGGATATCTATCTTGATCCCGTCCCGTGACATAGGCGAGTAAATCGCGTTATGTGAAGTATAATCATCTTGATACCTATTCTGGGTTATAATTTTGTGTTGATGGATGAATTACATGCACTTGGAGGCCTCAATGATATCCAAAGAGAGTGATGCTTGGGAGATGAAGGGAAAGTACGTTGGCCTTTCGGGTTTAAAAGATATTCCTTTTGGCATTTCCATCATCACAATAGGTATATTTAATTTCTTGACCAATAAAGATCATGGGATAATAAACAATACATTCCTTAGATATGCTGATTGGAAAACTGCTTTTTACATCTTAGCGATTGTTATTGCAATTCTCCCTTATACGACATTACCAATGATTAGGAATTACTACGATGGCATATTTGGCGCTGGCTTCTACAATGTAAAAGGGCCGGGATTTTCTCTGGCCCAAGTAGTATTGCTTTTCATCATACTAGTGGGAGGTTTCGTTGATCTTTTTATAAACACATCCATAAGTTTAGTTTGTATTACATTAGGTTTTTATTCGCTGCTTATGTATTTCCAATCAGGACGTAAACGTTGGATCCACTTATGGTTGGCAAGTGGTCTGTTTATATTGAGTAGTTTTCCATTGGTAGGAATCATTTCGAGTCGCGAGATATTCACCAGAGGGATATTCTATTTCATTTCAGGTATTGCCATAACATTGAATGGCATTTTTGATCATTACTGGCTAATTGGTTCTCTAAAGAATAATGGGGTAGTAGAGAAAATATCAGAACAGTTCTAGTAAAACGTCGCAATGTCCAGTAGATAACGTAGTTCATATCAGGGGCGTTTTCAGCTATAATCAACCCATAATCACAACCTCAGGAGTTCTCATGCCCTTTTATCCCGAAAGCCTCCCCGTCCCCGCCGAACTGCGCGCCGGTGAATGGGCTTTCTCGCGCATCCACTTCACCGCCAACGACCAGGACGCCCGCCAGATGGAAATGTTCACCAATGCAGGCTTCCAACCCCGTTATTCAATGAGCATCCCTAAAACCACCGGAAAATTCATCCTCTATGGATAAGCCTAACTATCATTCCAATACCGTCTACCTGGTCCGCCACGCCGAAGGCATTGACAACGTCGAGCGCACCTTCTCCTACAAGAAGTTCGACCGGCCCCTATCCACCAGGGGCGTCCTGCAGGCCCAGCAAACCGCCGCCTATTTCGAACTTCTCCCCATCGCCGCGGTCTACGCCTCGCCCCTGCTCCGCGCCCAGGAGACCGCCCAGCATATCGCCCAAGCTGCCGGAGACCTTCCCGTCGTGATCGTGGAAGAATTCCGCGAGATCAACATGGGCGATCTGGAAGGCCAACCGGTCTATGGCGAAACCTGGGAGGCCTTTGTGCAGGTGCTCCGCGCCTGGCACACCGGCAGCCCGGATCAGTCCTACCCCAACGGTGAGAACTACCCCATGCTCCTGGACCGCATGCGCCGCGGCCTCCAGACCGCCCTCCAGGGCAGAGAGAAACAGCACATCGTCATCGTAGGGCACGGCGGCATCTTCACCAACACCCTCAACGCCATCTGCCAGAACGTGGACCTGCTGGAGATCTTCAAAAAAGAAAACCTCAACTGCTCCGTCACCGAACTGGAAATGGAAGACGGCGCAACGCCCGGCCGCTTGGTGCGCTGGGCCGACACCGGCCACCTCCACGGCCCCGCCGCCGACTTCGTTGATCCCACCCCCCGGAATCATGAAACCTGATCTATGAGGTCATACTGCCATGTTAAGTCAACGTAGAAGTTGCGCCTTCGCTATAGCCTACGGGCTGTCTGCTGCCTTTATGGGATCAATCCTCATCCTATCCGCCGTAGAACTCATCCTTTCGGACGAAAGCATTTTCGACGCGTCACGCTTTGTTTCGGATCTAACTTTTCTAGTCCTCCTGAGCGTCGAGCTGATCTACCTCAACCGGTATGCCAGAGCCGCCAACGCTGCCCGGATTCACACAAACACAATCGTGCGCTTCACCCTCCTCTGCCTGGAATACTTGGTGACAGCAACCCTACTCACCTTCTTTACCTTCTTCACCTTCTGGTTTGCCTTCCAACCCACCGGCGGGGCGTCCAACGGTTCATTCTCGATCCTTTTCTTCACCATTCCAAAAGGGATCAGTCAAGTAGCGATCCGCATCCTGGCCGGTGGATGCGCGGTCTTCCTCATCGCCAAAGCCATCTCCGCCTGGAAAAGCGGCCTCCGCGACCTCCGCATCGCCCTGTCACCAGATACACTGGGCTGACACCGGCCAACTCCACGGCCCCGCCAACTCCACGGCCCCGCCGCCGACTTCGTTGACCCCACACCCAGGAATAATGAAACCTAACCAATAAGGTCATCCTGTCCGCCGCCGACATCATCCACGCGCCCGATAGCAGCTTCAACGCTCCCCGCTGGGTGGTGGGCGTGATAGGATTGGCCTTCCTGTGCGCAGGATTGATCATCCTCAGCCGGTATGCCCGAGCCGTCAACGCATCCCAACCTCACCCGAACAAACTAGCGCGCTTCATCTTACTCTACCTGGAATACCTGATGACGGCAACCCTGCTGACCGCCTTCGCCATCGTCCCCTCCTGGTTCGCCTTCGGGCCTGGCGGCGGGGAGTCCAGCGGCTCAATCTCGATATTCTTCTTCACCATTCCAATAGAGATAAATCAATTAACCACCCGCATCCTGGCCGGTGGAGGCGCAATCATCCTCATCGCTATAGCCATCTCCGCCTGGATAAGCGGCCTCCGCAACCTCCGCAGCGCCCTCTTCTGGGACGAAGAATAACCCACCTCCATCCATCTACATATCTGCAACCTTCATATTTGCCCACGGGTGTATTTCAGTTTTGGGGTACTCAGCGACTAAAGTCGCACCAACAACTGCGAAGTCCGCCCTTCGGCGGACTGAAGCCCTCTTTTAGTCGGCGAAGGCCGACTTTGTAAATGTAAGCGACTTTAGTCGCAATGTATTTCACCAATCAAACTCACCCCCAAACTAAAATGCACCTCTTGTCCACATGCAACTTGCAAACTTGCTACTTGTCATCTTTCAACCTGCAACCTTCAACCCGCCAACCTTCTCCGCCTCGCCTCCATCCCAACCACCCCCACCCACGCCGCCGCGCTCACTAGCGCGCCCAGATAAAAAGTCCAGGGCTGGTACACCATCACCACCTCCACCTCCCCCGCCGGAACATACACCGCCCGGAACAGATAGTCTGCCTTCTGCACCAGCGCGACCTCGCCGTCCACCCAGACCCGCCAGCCGGGATACCACACGTCCCCCACCACCAGCCAGCCAGGCGTATCAGAAGACACCATAATAACCAGCCGGTTGGGATTTTCATCCACTAACTCAACCTTTCCCTCCCCGCCGGGAGAACATTCCAACTCCGTCCCCAAACCATCCCCCTCCAGGATCACTTCATTCCTCGCCAATTCCTCCCCGGCTCCCGCCCAGGCCATCACTTGAGCGAAGGCATCCTCTTCATCTTGTGCCGGGCGGACGCAAGCCACCCATCGCAAGCGTGGCAGCGTCTCCACCGCTTCGAAGGACACCGCATAAGGCGCATCCTCATCCACCCGCTGCACCGCGCCCACGCTCATCAAGGCCAACATTCGAGGCCAGAGTAATTCTTTGTTTTCATCGTCCAGAGCCTCCTTCCAGGCCGCGTAGCGACCCGGCGACAGCGGATCGAAGTTGTTGGCCGAGGCCAGGCCGTCCAATAGGGTCAGGTTGGGCAGCAGCGATCCCCGGTATTCCTCCCAACCGCCTTCGGGCGAGAAATCCTCGAAGGTGAAGTAACGGTCGAATTTCAGCGTGTATTCGTCTTCCGCTGGTAAGTACAGGCGGCTGCCGCCCGTTTCGTTCAGTATGGTTTCCACCTGTCCAACAACAGGTGATGACTCCCCATATAGCGACAAGTCATATCCAGGATTCAACCCCCACCCCGCTGCCAGCACATCCACCGCCACCCACAACGCGACCCCCAAAACCCATAAGTTCCTATTGTAAGGGCGCGCCGACGTGCGTCCTTCTTTGGGCGGAGCCAGCAAATTCAACACCCCCGCCCCCAACGCCCAGAAACCAGCTATCGCCATGGCTCGCACCGCCGCCGGACTAGCGTCTCCCAACACCACCCATCCCAAACCGGCCCCCACCATAATAGCAAATGCGCCCATGGTGCCCAGACGCGACCAATACAAAGCCCGCCCCTCATCGTCCTTCGGCGCCCGCGCCGCAACCTTCGG
>CBDUUP010000178.1:0-8998 GCA_965370435.1 uncultured Anaerolineales bacterium
GAGAAAGTGACATGAACAAAAATAACATTATCACCACCGCTCTACTCGTAACCCTGCTCCTGGCTGGCTGCGGCACGTTTGAATTCGGCCTGGAGACAACCATAACCCCAGGGGCAGACTCGCCTATCACCCTGGTCACCCCAACGGACACCGCAGAGCCAACGCCTGTCCCACCGGTACCCTTTTCGTATGCGGACCTGCCTTATGGCCCTTCCTACGGGCCGGAGTACGTGGGGCTGGTCTACCACGATGATGAAGGCGTTTGGGTTGTGGACGTAGATGGACAGGCCCGATTCATCGGCGAGAGAACGATCTACCCGGAACTCTCCCCCGACGGCAGCCAGATGCTGTATACCAGCGACGAGGGAATGGTCCTATGGCTGAAAGACCTGAACACCGGGGAGGCCCGCATCCTGGATGATTCGGTCAACTTGATGAAGGGGGGCTACGCCTGGTGGCCGGCGCGCCCTGAAATTATCGTCTACTATTTGACCGACCCTATGGAACCCAGAGGGGGCAGCCTGCACGCGCTCAACCTGGAGACGGGAGAAAAACGGACGCTGGATGCCGAATCCCCCAGCAACTTCGCCCCCTCTCCAGATGGGGAGACCCTGCTCCTGGGGTCAAGAGAATATCTCCGGTTCTATAGCTGGGATGGGGGCGGGGAGGAATATCTCGTCGCTGAGGACTACGGGCTGGACGGCTGGAACCTATTCCAACCGGCCTGGTCGCCTAATGGGGATAAGGTGAGCATTTTCGGCTCACGCTATGACGAAACCGAAGGAAATGTGGAGATCAGTCTGTTCGTCCTGGACCTGCAAAGCAAAACTGCGACCACCCTCCATAACTATCAAGCCTATCTGGGCAGCGAATATCCCTGGGAAACCACCTGGAGCCCGGATGGGAACTGGGTGACGGCCACCACCTTCGGCGAGCTGGGCGGCAGGATCCCGTCGGTCTGGATCATCAGCGCGGATGGGGCCGAGAAACACCAGTTCCCCCGTTTCATCAGCCCTCACTGGCGGCCTGATAGCATGCAGGTGATCTCCTGGAAAGGCCCTGAGCCGGACAGCGAAGACACCTCTTACCTGGCCTACAAGATGATCCTGGTGGAGATTGGCGTCTGGGAGCCGGTGGAGTTCCCCGCGCCGGCGGGCAGCGTCGCAGAAGCGTGGTTGGGGCGTCCGTAATCGCCAACGTAACGAATGATAAGAAAGGCGGCCCGATGGGCCGTCTTTTTTTGTCACCAAGCTGTAACAGGCTATATCCAAGCTGACACCCTCCCGCCATCGTCTAGTAACAGCCATCCGGTACACTGTTTACACATAAAACCCGGAACAAATCGGGTACCTTAATCGTCTTATAGATGATTTATCAATTACGATTTATCAATTTCGAGGAGTACATGACATGAGTAAGAAAACGATCAGTATCCTGGGGATGGCGATCCTGGCCTTATTGGTTCTCAACGGATGCAACCTGCCGGTCGCCAGCGTCCCCACCCAAGATGCGGGAGCGATCTACACCGCTTCCGCCCAGACCGTGGAAGCCCAGATGACGGAGATGGCCGGGATGTGGACCCCCACGTCCGGTATCCCTTCGCCCACCAGCACGGCGACCTCGCCGCCTCCGACGAACACGCCCCAGCCCACCTACACCCCCTACAACACGCCCACTTCCACCTCCATCCCCTGCCTCTGGATCCAGTTCATCCAGGATGTCACCATCCCGGACGGGACCACCTTTTCGCCGGGGGTCTCCTTCAAGAAGACCTGGCGGTTGAAGAACGTCGGCTCCTGCACCTGGACGACCGATTACGACCTGGTCTTCATGGACGGGACAAAAATGAGCGGCTCCAACGCCATCGCCCTGCCTTACAACGTCCGATACGGCGAGACGGTTGACCTTACGGTGAACCTGAAAGCGCCGGGTGAAGCCGACATCTACCGGGGCAACTGGCGGCTGCGCAGCGCAAACGGGACCACCTTCGGTCTGGGCGCAGGCGGAGGCATCTCCTTCTGGGTTGAGATACGGGTGCTGGAATCGGGACAGAAATCGGCCTTTGACTTCGCCATCAATTTCTGCTCGGCCCGGTGGACCAACGGCGACCAGACCCTGCCCTGCCCCGGCAACACCGACGACAACCGCGGCTTCGTCAAGATGATTGACAATCCCACCTTCGAAACCGGACGGACCGAGAACGAGCCGACCCTGGTCATGAGTCCCAGAGACGTGAAAAATGGGATCATCAAGGGAATCTTCCCGGAGATTCGCATCAAGGACGGCGACCGTTTTGTGACCCGCATCGGCTGCCTGCAAGGCTATGAGGGCTGCCGGGTGGAGTTCCGCATAGAATACCGGGTGAACGGCGGCGAACTGAAGCTGCTGGGCGCCTGGGTGGAGGAATACGACGACAGCGTCACCGACGTTGACGTGGACCTCAGCCCGCTGGCCGGAAAGGACGTGCAGTTCGTGCTGACGGTCAAGGCCAAGGGCAGCGCGGAGGACGACCGGGTTTTCTGGTTCGTCCCGCATATCTATAGAGATTTGACGCCGATGATTTTGGATTAGGGGATAGTGTTGAGAAACTTAACCTCCCGCAGGTTGGGAACCTGCGGGAGGTTTTTCATTGCGTAGGGGCGATGCGCCGCATCGCCCAGGGCGACCCAGCGGGTCGCCCCTACGTGAGGGTCGCCTTTAATCCCCTATCTCCTCCAACACTTCATCAGCGTCCACCTGGCCCCAGTGATAACCCATCTCCTCGCTCATCTGGTGGGCGCGGCGGGCTTCGGCACGGGCGCGATCACGCTCCCCCGCGACCAGGTGCGCCCAGGCCATCGCTACCCGGATATCGGTCTCGTAAATGCGGAAGCCGCTCCCCGTGGCGTAGCCCAGGGCCTCCTCCAGGTCGCTGAAGGCCGAGGCGGGGTCTTTCATGTGCCGCGCCCGGAAGCGCCCCCGTCCCAGGAGCGCTTCGATGAGAACATCACTCATAGTGATACCCCGTGCAATATCCAGTGCGGTGTCATAATGATCGCGGGCGCTTTCAACCTGCCCCGCATCGGTGTCCAGATCACCAAGGACGCAATGACAGCCGCTGACAATAAAAAACCACCGATTGCTGTTGCAATAATCAAAATTGGCTTCGATAACTTCTCTAGCTATAGACTGATTATTAAATCGCCTCAAATGAATTCCATAATATACCCCACCATTCCTTGATAGATGCTTGACGGATGGATTATATTCCAGTTCCAGAGTCTTCGCCTGCCCAAAGACCTCGGCAGCGAACGCCAGATCTCCCTGCAAATGAGCGGCCCAAGCCTGCCATATCAATGAATCCCTTTCATCACTCTTACTCTCCGCGCGTCGGGCCAGGGACAACGATTCCTCCGCCGCCTCCACGCTGGCGGTCAGCGCGCCGAGTTGGATGTGCAATGTCGCCAGGTTCAGGTAAACGCGACCGGCGTAACCGCTTAAATCATCAGTTAAATAACCAGCAATCGAACGCTCCAGAAAAGGCGGTGCTTCACTCAAGCGCCCCAGGCTCATCAGGCAAAAACCAACCTCATTCAATATCCAGCTCTTGTCCCTCGGATTACTTACCTGTGGCTCTTGCGATGTATCATCTTCAGGGAAAAATTCTCGCACTATTGCCAATTGGGTTTCATTTGCCCCAAGAATGTTTCCGAGTACAAAGCGATTGCCTTGACCAATACGACCATCACGAATTTGAAAAGCCTCATCAAACGCCCCAGCGCGGCAGGCGTGGTGCACCACCTCAATCAAGGGCAGCAGGTCGTCCAGGGTGGGGTTGTGGAGCGTGTCCCCGGCCACTTCCAGGTAGTAGTCCTTTAGACTAGTGTGGGCGTCCGTGGCCTGAGCGCGGTCGCCCTGGGTGAGCATAGCCAAGTAGTGGTTACGCACCAGGGGATGGGCGGTGTAATGTGCCTCGGCCGGGTCGTAGCGCAGGAGGCGGTAGATTTTCAGGCGTTCCACCAGGGCGGTGAAGGCTTCGTCATCCATCTCCGCCAGGGACACGTTCAGACTAGTCTCACTGGTCGCAGTGCGGAACACCGTCTCAAAGGCGGTCTCAGCCACCGGCGTGCGGAAGGCGCTGAAGAGTTTCAGGAAGGCGCGCTGGGGTTCGGTCAGGTGGTCGTCGTAGCGGCGAAGCACGCGGTGAACCCGCTCGTAGCGCGGCTCGTCGGCGGTGGGGGGCGGGATCTCGTCCAGTTTGGCGATGTCTCCGCCGTGGGCGTCCGCCAGGTAACCGCCGATCAAGCTGAGGGTCAGCGCGTGGCCGTCCCAGGCGGTCACTGCCTCGTCCAACGCCTCGTCCGGCCCTGTGACGCCCACAGCGCGGAGCAGGTCGCGCCCGTCGCCTTCGCTGAGGCGGTCCACGTCCCGGTGAGTGTAGGTGGTGTAGGCCATCAGGTCGAGCAGGGGGGCGCGGCTGGTGACCAGGCAGAAGGATTCGTGCCCCGGGTTGGCGAAGAATTCCAGGAACTCGCGCAGGTCGTTGGAGCGCAGCAGTCCGTAGCGGTCGCCCTCCTGCTCCTGCATGATCTCCAGCCCGTCCATCACGAAGAGGTAGCGGCCCGCGCCAAGCATGGCTCCGATGATCTGGGCGCGTACATTGGCGGAGGGCGCTTTGCGGGGGTCAACCCGCCCGCCGCTCATCCATGTCAGGGCGGCCTCGAAGAACTCGTCCACGTTGGGGCGGGTGTAGAAACCCCACCAGAACACGCCGTCGGGCTGGGGCTGGCTCTCGTCTTCTAGCAGTTCGTCCAACCAGCGGCGGGCCAGGCTGCTCTTGCCCTCCCCGCCGAAGCCGATCAGACCGGTGACGCGCTTGTCGGGGTTGGTCCAGTCCTCGTTCAGTTCTTCAAGCATACCGGCGCGGCCCACCCATTCCGGCAGGGGGGGCGCGGGGTCGTTGAGGGAGAGTTCTAATTCGGGGGCGACGGCGGCGCGTGCGGCTTCGGCGTCGGTCCTGGGTTCGGGGGCGGGGCGAAGAGGTTCAGGTTCATCTTGCAGTATCAAATTGAGCGGTTCAAGGGAAAGTACGCAGCCATCCACCGCCCAGGCGGTGTCGCGGTCTTTGCCGGTGAGGTCAGGGAACCAGGTCTCAGAGACAATCCCAACCACGTGATTGCGTTCGATGTCCAACACTGCCGAGCTGCTCATCCCGTGGTTGATTTGCTGAGACTCCAACTGCACAGGTTCAGCTTGCACATTGCGACCTGGCGGCGATTCAACCACGCCCATAATCGTTCCGTGGGCAAATCCGGCAATGTAATCATCCAGGCGGCGATACCCGTAACTGCGAAAGCCGTTCCCCTCGGATAACTCGGCGCGGCCCAGCGTCGGCATCTGCCCTGGGCCAAGGGGCGGGCCGCCGTCCACCAGTTGAAGCAGTACTACGTCGTCGTCGTGTTCGGAGAAATAAGCCGACACGGTGGCCTGGCGTTCCTTGCGCTCCCCGCCCAGCGCTTGGGGGAAATACACGCCGATCTCGGCGTCCCCTGCATCGCGGGGGTGGACGCCCAGGACAGCCTCCACCACGTGGGCGCAGGTCACCACCCCGCCCTCGTTGGTGACGGCGATTCCCGTGCCGACGATGCTCTCGTGGTCGGGGGTGCGAATCTGCACGGTGAAATCGCGCAGGTTTTGGGTTCTCCCTTGCTTGCGTTTCGTCCCCTGTTCACTCATGATTTCTTATTCTCCCAGGTCAGCTTGACAGTGATAGCCCCTTCCACGCCAGCCTGGGCGATCATCGCTCCGGCCGCAGCATCCAGCTTGACGCCGAAGGACAGCTCGACCTTGTCGGGGCGTTCGGCCATGGATTTTAGGACCCCGATCATGTCCCAGCCCATTTTGTAGATCAGGTTCTTGGCGGCGTCCAACACGCTCTTGGATTTCTTCGCCAGGTTCTCCTCTCTATCGGCAACTGAACGCAAACCGGGGCCGGGTTCAAAATCCACCAGGATGGCGAAATCTTCATCGAATTCAAAGGGTTCAGACATGGTAAACTCCTCTCTTTACGCGTGGGTTGACAATACCTTGCCAGCGGCGCGGGTGGCCGCCCTGTGCCTGAATATTATATAGCAAATTTACCAGATGGGGGTGGGAAAAGGCGTTGTAACGCCGTAGGGGCGCATCCTTCGACAAGCTCAGGGTGCGCCCCTACGGGCGATCTATTTCTATCAATGGCGCATCCTTCGGCAGGCTTAGGATGCGCCCCTACGGATTATTACTCGAACTTCATCTTCGACAGCCTCAAGCTGTTGGTCACCACGAAGATGCTGCTGAAGGCCATCGCTCCGGCGGCCAGGATGGGGTGCAGCCATCCCAGCGCGGCGGCGGGGATGAGGATGACGTTATAGAAGAATGCCCAGAACAGGTTCTGGCGGATGGTGGTCAGGGTCTTGCGGGAGAGGGCGATGGCCCGGTCTACGCCGCGCAGGTCGCCGCTCATCAAGACGACGGGGGCCGCGGCCATAGCCACGTCGGTGCCGGTGCCGATGGCGATGCCGACCTCCGCCTGGGCCAGCGCGGGGGCGTCATTGATTCCGTCGCCCACCATCGCCACCACCTCGCCAGCCTCTTGCAGCTTCTTGATCTCGGCGGTCTTGTCGCCGGGGAGCACCTCGGCCAGCACGGTGTCCACCCCCACCTGCCGGGCGATGGCCTCGGCGGTCTGCTGGTTGTCGCCGGTGAGCATGGCGACCTTGAGACCCATCTTGTGAAGTTGGGCTATCGCATCCGCAGAGCCATCCTTGACCGTATCGGCCACAGCGATCACGCCCTGAACGGTATCATCCACGGCGACCAGCATGGCGGTCTTGGCCTCCGATTGGAGGCGTTCCATCTCCGGTTTCAACCCATTGAGCGATAGTCCATAGGCCTCCATCATGCGCAGGTTGCCCACCCGCACCAGATGGCCGTCCACGTCGGCCTGCACACCCTGGCCGACCTTGGCCTGGAATGCCAGCGGTTCGCTGAGAGCTAGTTCACGGTTCCCCGCCTCAGCCCAGATGGCCTCTCCGAGGGGGTGTTCGCTGCCCTGCTCCACGCTGGCCGCCAGGCGGAGCAGTTCATTCTCTCCGGCGGCGAAATCGGCTACCACAATGTCGGTCACGGCGGGTTGGCCGCGGGTAATGGTGCCGGTCTTGTCCAGCACCACGGTGGAGATGCGACCGGCCCGTTCCAGGGCCTCGGAGGACTTGATGAGGATGCCCATCTCGGCTCCCTTGCCGGTGCCGACCATCACCGCGGTCGGTGTGGCGAGGCCCATAGCGCAGGGGCAGGCGATGACCAGCACGGCCACCAGATTGATGAGCGCCCGAGTAAAGCCGCTGACTTCCGCACCCAGAGGGGGCGCGGGAACCAGGAAATACCAAACCAGAAAGGTTATGGCTGCGATCACGATCACCGCGGGGACGAACACCGCCGAGATCTGGTCGGCCAGCTTCTGGATGGGCGCTTTGCTGCCCTGAGCATCCTCCACCAGGCGTATGATCTGAGCCAGAGCCGTTTCCCTGCCCACCTTGGTGGCTTCGAATTTGAGCATCCCCAACTTGTTGAGGGTGGCGCCGATGACGGGGTCGCCGGGGCCTTTGTCCACCGGCATAGATTCACCGGTCAGCATGGACTCGTCCAGGGAGGAGCGGCCTTCTACGACCACGCCGTCCACCGGCACCTTCTCTCCGGGGCGCACTAACACGATGTCGCCCACCACAACTTCATCGGTGGGCACTTCCATCTCCTGCCCGTCCCGGATGATGCGGGCCGTCTTGGCGCGCAGGCCCATCAGCTTCTTGATGGCCTCGCTGGTGCGACCCTTGGCCCGAACCTCCAGGAACTTGCCCAGTTTGATGAGGGTGATGATCACAGCCGAGGTCTCAAAATAGACATGGCCGGGGAAGACGCCCAACACCACCGCAAACGAGTAGATATAAGCCACCGAAGACCCCAGGGCGACCAGCACATCCATGTTGGCAGAGCCATTGCGGAGCGATTTGAAACCGCCCACGTAATACTGCCATCCGACGTAAAACTGCACCGGGGTTGCCAGCAGCAGGAACAGCCAGTTCATCCAGGGTTCGTGAGACCAAGCGGGCAGCAGGCTGAAGTCGCGGGCCATAGAGAGCAAGAAGAGCGGGGCTGAGAAGATAATGCCAATGATCAGAAAACGCTTTTGCAGGGCGATCTCGGCCTCGCGGGCCAGTTGCTCGGCGTCTTCGGCGTTATCACCGGTCACCAGGGCCTCGAACCCCGCCGCCTTGACGGCCTTGCGCAGTTCGGACTGGCTGACCACGGTGGGGACGTATTTGACTCTGGCCCGTTCGGTGGTGAAGCTCACTTGTGCTCCCAGCACGCCTTCAATTTGGCTCAAGGCTTTCTCCAGGCGGCGGGCGTCGTTGTCATCGCTCATACGCTGGATGAGCAGTTCGGCTTCGCCAGCCGCGATGCCATATCCGGCCCGCTCGACCCGGGCTACCAGGTCGGGCACGCCAGTCAGGGCGGGGTCAAACTCGACCGTGGCCCGCTCGGAAGAGAGGTTGACGACCGCGTTCTCCACGCCGTCCACCTTCTTGAGGTTGCGCTCCACCGAAGCGGTGCAGTTTGCGCAGGTCATCCCGGTGATGGGGAGGGTAAGTTGTTTGGTTGCAGTCATAACGATGCTCCTTTAATACCAATAATAGTTTATAGTTACGAGGCTTCTCCTACTGACAAGTATAGGAAACCCAAGTAGATTTCTTTACATGAGAAGTTGACCAGATATTTTTCCATTGACTTCCACGGATCTCTTAGTCCGGCTAACTCCATGGTAGTCCCAAAAGGTCTGGCGATGGAAACAGCAACATGAAATAACCATTTTGGAAGCTTTGAGGGTACCTTAGTATCCAAGATGACGAATCGTTTTCCAGAAGACAATGCTTCACTGCCATTTTTGATTATCTTGTCATATTCCGGCATGCCCTTATCCGCC
>CBDUUP010000179.1:0-8972 GCA_965370435.1 uncultured Anaerolineales bacterium
GGGGTCTGTTGTAGGTCATCCTTTACCCCCCTTTAACCAGTGTCCTCTTGGTCTCCTTTGTCCACTTGAAATTGTTGTAGATGACCAATAAGACCCTGAATAATGAGGGGAATCTATAAAAATAGGGTATTCTTCTTAATCTTTAACCATATTATATAGAATCAATACACTTAACCCTTCTTCTATTCGTCTTCTATATCCTCTTTTGATAGTCAAGTGGACAAAGAGGACAAAGGGGACAACGGATATTGCGGGGTATCCAATCAAATAGGCTATTTTCAATATTCAAGTGGACCATGTGGACCAAGAGGACACTGGACAAAGGGGGGTATCTATCAAAATAGGCTATTTTTCAATATTCAAGTGGACCAAGAGGACAAAGAGGACACTGGATAATGCGGGGTCAGGCCAAAATAACCCTCCTTTGCCCCCTTGGATTCTTTGCCTCCTTTACCCCCTTTGCCCTCTTAAATGATATATTTAATATATAAATGATTTCAAGGGGGTAAAGAGGGCAAAGGGGGCAAGGTTGTTAAGGGGGTAAACCAAGATTCCACCGCCCCAGGACAAGCCTTGATATCCAGACCCCTTAGGAGGCCGTTTTCGATTACAATTCATTTGCACCCGAGTACAAGGCTGATATTGATGATCATTTCACACAAATATAAATTCATTTTCATTAAAACCTACAAGACTGCGGGAACTAGTCTAGAAATATTCCTCTCGCATGTATGCGCCCCAGAAGACATTGTGACCCCCATTGGCACCCCAGGGTATGAACACCACCCTCGAAATTACAGGGGTGTTTTCAATCCCCTCCCCGAAACCCTCATTCACCTGGCAAGCAACCGGCGAATGCTTCAAAAATCTGTCACCCAATTCATCAGCCGAAAGAAATTTTACAATCACATCCCTGCCTATCTCATAAAAGCCCGGGTTTCAAAGGATGTCTGGAACTCTTATTTTAAGTTTAGTATAGAAAGGAATCCCTGGGACAAAACCCTGTCGTGGTTCTGGATGAAGCGTGAAGGGCGAGGCTCGGTTCATACTTTTGATGAATTCATAAAAAATCGCAAGTTCCTCTTGAATTTCCCAAAATATACCGACGGTAAAACCAGAAGCCATATTATCATCGATCGAATTATTCAATATGAAACCTTATCTCAGGAACTGGCAGAAATTTTCCAAACCTTAGGCGTGCCGTTCTCAGGATCATTGGATGTATTCGCCAAAAGCGGCTTCCGCCAGAATCGCCAGCCCTATCAAGAAATTTACACCGACGAGCAGCGAAAAATTGTAAGCCATGCTTTCAAGAAAGAAATAGAGATTCACGGCTATTCGTTTGATTAAATCTGAAGCTGAATTCTTTCATTCATGAGGGAGATTAAAGTCTATTAAACGAACACTGCATTGCCCCCCATGAAAAGTGGTAAGTTAAATACTTCTTTATATCCGTAAATAAATATCAACGAACCAACTATGCAACTTACCAACAAACCAACTAGCCAACTTACCCCTACACCATAGCCAATCCCAGCCAAATAAGCCCCCCGCTCAACAGTGCGACCCCAACCGACCTCACGATCACCTGCGCCTTGCCGAACATGGCTCCCATACCATAGAGCGGCGTGCCCACGGCGATCAGGATGCCGCCGGTCTCCGGCAGTATCCCCACGTTGGCGATGCCGACGCCGACCATGATATACCCGGCGCTGTAGATCAAGCCCGCGATGACGAAAAACGGGATGAAGGTCTTGCTGCGGTAGATGGGGCCGTCGAAATCCAGCAGGCCGGTGTCCTGGGCGTCCAGGATGGGCCAGAGGATGGTGTCCCAGACCAGGGGGGCCGTCATCAGAGCCGTCCCCGCTGAGGCAACGAAGTACCCGATCAAACCCAGCCATCCTACCCCAGGAAGGTGGTACACCAGGATCCCGGCTTGCCCCAGCAGGCCCAGCACGGCCCCGCTGACCCCCAGGATGTTGAGCCAGGTCCAATTCCGGTTGCGCACCAGGATGGACAGGGTGGTGGACAACTCCTTGTAGGGCAGAAAGAGAGCGTACATGAACCAGAATGCCAGCAACAAGACCCCCGCGGCGATGTTGAATCCCGCGCTCCAGTTGATGAAGGTTATGATCATGGTGTTTTGATCTCCTCGAAAAAAAAATATCACCACAGAGACACAGAGATCACAGAGAAAAACAAAAAAAATTAAACTCTGTGTTCTCTGTGTCTCTGTGGTGAAAGGTTTGCCATAGGCAATCAATTAGAAGCTAATCGGACTCCCCACAAGCTGCCCGCCGTCCACCACGAAGGTCGAGCCGGTGGTGAAGGAGGAGGCCTCTGAGGCCAGGTAGAGGGCGATGCCGGTGAGTTCGCCGGTCTCCGCCATGCGGCCTTGGGGGATGCTCTTCACGACGGCGTCGTGGATGGCGGGATTGTCCCAGATGGCCTTGCTGAAGCGGGTCTTGATGAAGCCCGGGGCGATGGCGTTGACCTGGATATTCTCCCCGGCCAGCTCGGAGGCCAGCACCTCGGTGAGCATCAAGGCGGCGGCCTTGCTCACGCAGTAGACGCCCATCCCGGAGGCGGGCGTCTTCCCGGCGACCGAGGCCACGTTGATGATCTTGCCCCCGCCGCGGGCCTTCATGCTCTCGGCGCAGGCCTTGGCGGCCCGGAAGTAGCCCACCACGTTGATGTCCAATATCTTGTGCCATTGGCCTTCGTCGGCGGTCAGGATGGGGCCGAAATGGGGGTTGGTGGCCGCGTTGTTGACCAGGATGTCCACGCCGCCGAAAGCCTCTACGGCCTGTGCGACCAGGCTCTGCACCGCGGCTTCATCGCCGGTGTGAGCGGCCACCGGCAGGGCCTCGCCGCCCGCCGCCTTGATCTGCTCGGCGACCGTATCCAGGCTCTCTTGTCTGCGGCTGGACAAGACCACTTTTGCGCCCGCCGCGGCGTAGGTCTCGGCGATGGCCTGCCCGATGCCGCGCGATGCGCCGGTGATGATGGCGACTTTTCCATCCAGGTTGAAGTTGGGGGTTGTCATATTGTCTCCTCAGGGATAAAAGATCAGGGCGCACCGCCGGGCAGTGCGCCCTGTGAGTATACCCTAAAAATGTGGACTGCAACAAAAAACTCCCCAGCGAGGCCAGGAGAACGGGGCTTCGCCGGGGAAGAGGCAAAATCAATAGGTGAATTATTCGGATTCTTCATCCGTTTTGGGTTTCGCCTTGCGGCGGGGTTTCCTTTTGGGTTTCGGCTTTTCTTCGACCGCGGCTTCCTCTACCGGCTCAGACTCGACAGGGGGAGCGGCTTCGGGAAGGGCTTCCGCAACCGGAAGGGCTTCCGCTTTCGGTTTCGCAGCCCGGACGAAGGAACCAGCCTCAAACGCCTGGCTGGCTTCATCGGTGAACAGGTAGGCGATCATGACGCCGCCGATCACAGTGAAGAGCGGGAATCCGACCAGACGCAGGATGGACAGCGCAATCGCGCTCCAGCGCGCCCAGCTCTCCAGCCGCAGCAGGCCCCAGCCCACCAGCAGGTTGGCCGCGCCAATAAGCAGGAAAGGCGACAGGGCAGCGACCGTAACCAACGAGACGATGCTCAACGCAACATCATCTCCTACAAAGATACTAACCGGCACCAACACCAGCGCGCCCAAACACAGCGCGCCAAGTGCGCCCAAAGCTCCAGCCATGAAATGATAAACCGCGATAAGGGTGACGCCTTCGGGTCTTCGCACAGATACATTCTCAGTCATCGTTAAACTCCTAATAGTTTATATTTTTGGTTTCACTATTGTATACGTCGTTTTCGAGGAAAAGTCGCGGGGGAGGGGGCGTTAGGTAATCAGGCAACAAGGTGATTGGGAGACAGGTATACAGGGAAACACGGAACAAGTACACAAGGAATTCGGGTGACGAGTGTGTTGTTGTGGACCCAAAAAGACTTAATCGACATGTTTTGAGGATAGATATACAAAGTGTTTCATCTCTTCGCAACTTTCAACTTGCAACTTGCCAACCTGCAACTTGCCCAATTTGGGCTGCACATGATTTTCATGCTCCTAGACAACTTTACGATTGCCTTGTCTTCCATCCTTCCTCCCTTGCCTTATCCGCCAACCGCCTCTATAATCACCCTATGAGCCAACCATTCAAACTATATCGTCTCCAACAAGTTGACAGCCAATTGGATCAGGCTCACGCCCGCCTGAAAGAAATCGAAACCGCCCTGGGGGATGACACCACGCTCCGCCGGATAGAGACTGAGTTCGCCGCCGCCGAAGCCGTCCTGGCGGAAGCGGAGAAAAACCAGCGCAGCGCCGAAGCCGAGGTACAGGGCCAGGAAGCGAAGGTCGAACAAAACCAGACCGCCCTCTACGGGGGCGCGGTCAAAAACCCCAAAGAACTGGAAGAATTGCAAATGGAGAGCGCGGCTCTGAAACGTCATCTAAGCGCTCTTGAAGACCGCCAACTGGAAGCCATGATGGTGGTGGAGGAAGCCGAGTCGGAACGAGATACCGCACAGGCTGCCCTGGACGAAGAACGCGCCCGGTCAGCCGAATCCAACGCCGACCTGACCGCCGAGCAATCCAACCTCCGCAGCGATGTTGAACGCCTGGATAGCGAGCGGGAGGCCACCGCCTCCGACATCCCCGCCGAAGACCTGAGAATCTATGAGAAACTTCGCATTCAACGGGGCGGCATCGCCGTCGCCAGGCTGTCTGACAGCGCCTGTATGGCCTGCGGCGCCAACCTTTCCTCCAGCCAGGCGCAAGAGGCCCGTTCACCGAATAAACTCACCAACTGTTATAGCTGCGGTCGGATCCTCTATGGGGGGTAATTTTAGTATTGGAATTGATGGGGTAACGTTTATTAAAACCAAGGCACAAAGACTCAAAGGATTTTGATTTTTCTTAGTGTCTTCGTGCCTTTGTGGTTAAAGTTGTTTTTAGACGCGCCCTCAATTTTCAGTCGTCCAACTCAGGGGCGGCGATAATGAATATGTTGGTGTTGTTGTCCGAACCTTGATACCGGCCATCCCCCGCGGCCAGACGCATCCCGTCCGGCGACCAGTCCACGCTCCAAAGATCGTAAACGGGGGTCTTCACTGAGGCGACCTGGATTCCGGTGGCAATCTCCCAGATCCGCACCGTTGAGTCCGAGCCGGTTGTCGCCAGCAAACTGCCGTCCGGCGACCAGGCGATTCCCCGCGCCCATCCACTATGCCGCTCTAATGTCGTTATGAGTTCCCAACTCTGGGGATCCCACAGCCTGATCCGGCCATCCTGGTGCGCGCTCGCCAGGATGCTGCCGTCTGGGGACCAGGCCATGCCGTTGGTGTCGCTCCTGGAATTTGTATAGCCTGAGATGGTATTCAATCGCGCTCCCGTCATGGCATCCCATATGAGTATCTGGCCGTCCAGTTGTCCTGTGGCGATGATGCTCCCGTCCGGCGACCAGGCCAGGCTGACGTTCATATCCGTGCCTTGCAAGGTGTGGAGCTTCTCGCCGGTCTCGACCTCCCAGATGTAGGCCATACCCGAGGCATTGCCTCCAACCACCTTCTCACCGTCCGGCGACCAGGCCACGTCCCAGGCTGCTTGGGCGAACAAGGACATTACTTCCTCATAGCTCTCCGAGTCCCAGAGTTTTACGCTGTAATCTTGACTCGCTGTAGCGAGCATCCCGCCATCCGGCGACCAAGCCAAACCCCATACGTAGTGGGTGTGCCCGTTTATGGTGGTCAGGAGTTGGTAGGTTTCCGCATCCCACAGGTTCACCGCTCCATAGGCCGCAGAGGCGATCACCTTTCCGTCCGGCGACCAGTCCAGGCTGTAGATCGGCCCGACGCTGCCTTCCAACTGGGCCAAGATGGTCAGGGGGATGGGCGTTGGAAGAGGAGTCTCAGTCGGGGTGGAAGTTGGCGGCATGGCAGCGGTTTCCGTGGGGATCGGGGTGAGGGTGGATGTTGGAGGTATTGAGGTGGCTGTGGGGGTTGGATCAGCTTGCGCTCCCACACACCCGACCAAAAGAACGACGAGCAACATCAGACAATATGACTTTCTCATTTTCTTCTCCTGTAGTGACCATTAAATCATAGGCGTTGTATCACTGGATCACTGATACACTGAATCGCTGAAACACTGAAAAACTTTTTTACCACGAAGACACGAAGGCGCAAAGTTTTTTTGGGGTTTTCTTTGTGTCTTCGCGCCTTCGTGGTTAATTTGGTTGGAGCATGGGTTATTTGCTCTTGGTCTTTCGACGTAGCGGCGAGGGCCAGAACAGGAGGCCGGCGCCGATCATCACCACCGAGAGTCCTACTCCCGTCATGGTTCCAGTGTCCGCAGAGGCCAACTTGGACTGGACGTAATCATCCACTACTCTTTCCAGGATGCTCAGCGGGAGGCTGCCGTTGGTCAAGACCACGTTGTGAAATTCTTTGATGTCAAACTGGTCGCCCAGTTGATCCATCGCCGACTGGCGCAGCTCCAGGATCTTCAACATGCCGATCATGTAGCTGGCAGCTTGCCCCGGATAAGCCACGTAACGGCCGACCCGGTACTCCGCCGTGCCCCGATCGTCGCCCAGGTTTTCCATTATGAAATTCACCGCCTGAAAGTGAGTCCATCCCTGGGCGTGGATGCCGGTATCCACCACCAGACGGGCCGCGCGCAGGGCTTCCAGATTCAGGCGACCCAGATCGCCATAAGGATCCCCCTCATACCAGCCCATTTCTAAGGCCAGCCGCTCGGCATACAGTCCCCAACCCTCCACGTAAGCGTTGAAAAAAACTATATTCCGAAAGGTGGGCAGGTCTAACTGCTGGGTGATGGCAATCTGGAAGTGATGGCCGGGGATGGCTTCGTGATAGGCAATGGAGGGCATGCGGAAATAGGGCGCGCCGCCCTGGTTCACAAAGGCATAAAACTTTCCCGGACGGGACCCATCCAAGGGGCCAGGCTCGTAATAATTCCCCGCCGGGCCGCCGATGACTTCCACGCCGCTGGACGGGCGGATGTCGAAGTAGTCGCCTACATTCTGGTCAGCCTGTTCGATGATGGACTCATAGGTCGCGGCGATCTGATTGCCAGGGATGGTGCCGCCATCCGCAGCGACCCGGTTGAATAACATTTCCAGGCTTTCATCCTGGGGGTAGCCCAACTGGTCGAAGATGACCCGCATCTCCGCGTGGATTCGATCCAGTTCGGTCAATCCGAGTTGGTGGATCTCCTCGGGGGTCATATCAGTGGTGGTATGGTGGCGGAGGATGTACGCATAATAGGCCTCCCCCTTGGGGAACTGCCCAAGGCCAATAGCATCGGGGGCGAGAACTCTCAGGGATTCCAAATATGCCGCCAGATCCTTATAGGCGGGGATCACCGATTCAATGATAGCAGCCTCCGCAGAAGCCAGCAAAGCCACTTCATCATTGCTGCTGAGGCCCTCCAGGTCGCTCAATTTCTCGGCAAAACCGCTGTAAAACGGGGTGAACTTGGGAGATGCGTTCGCCAGACCGCGCACGCTGCTTATCGCTCCCTGGAGGCTGAACTCGGGGGTGATAACTCCGGCTTCTTTCCGGGCTTCAAGGCTTTCCTTGAGCTGGGCAAGCTTTTCATCCACCAGGGACAGGCGGGTGATGTAATCTTCGGCATCCTGGACGGTGGTGATGGGATGGGAGTCGGAGAAAAAGTAGGCGATTGATTGGGGCATACTGGTGATATCGAAATGAGAGACCGGGAACCCGTAATACATGAACTCATGCCCCGCCACGAGGTCTTCCAGATACCACAGGTAAACGTCGTAAGAGTTCTGTTGTTCCACAGACAGCGGTTCCCGGTCGTATCCCCGCAGCATCTCCAGAACAGCGGACTCCATCCGCTGGGTTTCACGGACGTAAGCGTCGGAGATATTGGTGAGCGCAGCTTCCTGCATCCCATAGTCCTCGTTCAACCCGGCGAGGAGGACGCCTTCCGGGTCTCTCATCATCAACGCCTGGAAGGACTCCTCCAGGAAGTCGTCTATGGATAGGCCTTGCAGTTGGGCTTCCAGGTCGGCGACTGCTGTGGAGGAGCCGGGAGTCGCGGTTTCGTCGGAAGAGGGCGGCGCGGGCACGGTGAAGGTGGGGATGTAAGTCGCGGTGGGGGGTTCGGCTGGTTCGTTAGAACCGCAGGCTCCGGTGAATACTCCCATTATAAGTATGGCGATAATTACCAATTTGGTTCTTTTCAGCTTGGTCATGTTCTTCTCCTTAGTATTGTCTTGATTGGCGATGGTTACAGGGATTCCTCGTCGGGCGGCTGCGCCGCCCTTCTCGGAATGACACTATAAATTTATGACGAAACAATCATCCTTCGGGTCGCAAGGCTTCAATGACGGCGAAGTCAACCCAGTAGAGGTTGCCGGTGTCATCGTCAAAGCGGCTGAAGAAGAAATACTTCCCGTCCGGCGAGACGTAGGAGGCGATCTCCTCGTACTCGGTGTTGATCTCGTCGCCCAGGTTTATGGCTGTGGACCAACTGCCATCCTCAGCCCGAAAGCTGACGTAAAGGTCGCTTTCGCCCTGGCCTCCTGGCCGCCGGGCATCGAAGAATAGGTAATTTTCGTCCGGGGCGATGAAGGGATGGGCGGGGGTTGCGCCGGGCTGGTTGATGACCGAGGGCAGCTTTTGGGGAGGGAGGTATTGGCCGTTCTCAAGCTCCATGACGTAAATGCCATTCTCTCCAGTGTAATAGACGTTCCCTGCATTGGATATGGACACGTACATGGCAAAAGCGTCGTTCAAGGGGGCATTGAAAAATTGGGGTTCCCCCCAGCCATTTTCGGTCTTATCTGACACCAGAATAGAGGAGTCATTATCGATTCCGGGGATCGTCCGCAGGGAGCCGAACAAGAGGTACCTGCCGTCGGTCGTGATGAAGGGTTCTAATTCCATGCAGTCGCAGGTGAAGGGCACAACTTGAGGCT
>CBDUUP010000180.1:0-8924 GCA_965370435.1 uncultured Anaerolineales bacterium
CAGAGGATGCGGGGCGTTTATTTTTTTAAGCCGTCTGTCTCCTGGCCGCGGCAATGGAAACCGATTGACTTTCCTCCTCCAATCCTGTAAAATGGAAGAAATGAAGGCAGCGCTTTCAAATTCATAGACAACCAACAGCGCAACTCAAGGAGAGAGATCATGCCTACTCTACTTTCGTCCCCTAGCAAATGGCAGTTTGTGACCAGAGCGGCCCTCGTCGCCGTTCTGGTGGCAGGATTTTTATCCGGGCCGGGGAGACCGGACCAGGCCATCGCCGCGCCAAACCCAGAGGCTAGTTTTACCGATTGCGCCGGCCAGACCGACATCCCGGAGACAGAGTGCCTGGCGCTGCTGGCCCTGTACAACAGCGCCGATGGCGATAATTGGATTGACAACACAGACTGGTGGGTGACAGCCGATCTTTGCGATTGGTTCGGCGTGATCTGCGACGGTGTTCCGGGAAATGTGTCCGATATCAACATGTCCGGCAACAACCTCAACGGCAGCCTCCCGGCCGAGATCGGCGACCTGACCAGCATGGGCTACATGGATGTGGGCGGCAACCTCCTCTCCGGCAGCATCCCCGCCGAGATAGGCGCTCTGACAAATTTGCAGATCCTCTATCTGAATGACAACCAATTGACCGGCAGCATCCCCCCTGAGCTGGAAAACCTTTCTATCTTGATGGACCTCTCCTTTCACACCAACCAACTGACCGGCAGCATTCCGCCGGAATTAGGCAGCCTGTCCTTGTTGCAATACCTCAACTTGCATGATAACCAACTGAGCGGAACCATTCCCCCAGCGTTAGGCAGCTTGTCCAACTTGGTGAGCCTCTATTTAGACACCAACCGGTTGAGCGGCCCGCTGCCTCAGGAGTTCACCAATTTGTCCTTCCTAACCAAACTGTTTTACTATAACACTACGCTCTGCGCGCCGGGAAACGTTGACTTCCAGAACTGGCTGACCGGGGTGCCAACCCGGAACACCACCAACCTGCACTGCGACGTGATCTTCTCCGACGGCTTCGAGAGCGGGGACACCACCGCCTGGTCGTCCACTGTAGAGGGTCCCGCCCAACTCAGCGGCCTGTTCAGCGGCCAATACCTCCCCCCCGGGCTGGGCTTGATCGTCCATCCCAAGGCCGCCGCTCAAGGCGGCTACGGCCTGGGCGCTATTGTTGAAGATAACCATCCTATGTTCGTTCAAGATGACACCCCCGCCGCCGAGACCCAATACCGGGCCAGATTCAACTTGTTTGTCAAGTCCCTCACCGCGGGCAACAACAAGGGGATGGGCATTCTCCTGGGAAGCGGGACGGGAAAATCCTTCCAGGTGTTCACCGGATGGGACGGGGCCCAACACGTCGTCGTGGCTCGGGTCGGTTGGGATGATGGCCACTGGACCTGGACCAGCTTCTACGCCATCCCCACCAACGATTGGATCTTCGTGGAGATTGATTGGGCCGCCGCCACCGGAGATGGCAATAACGACGGCTACTTCAGCCTATACCTGGACGGGGTTCTCCAGGAGACGATTCCCACCCTGGACAACGACACCGTCAGCGTGGACACGGTTCGCCTAGGCCCGTTCTACGTTTCCCCCGGAGCCACCGGCATCGTTGGCTTCGACGCTTTCTCCTCTGAGAATGTGTACCCGAAGCCATAGACTCAAATACACTTTGCAATCCACCCTTCCGCAAAGTCGGCGAAGCCGCGGGTGTATTTCAGTTTGGGGGTTTGAGTGACTAAAGTCACACAAACTTTTACGAAGTCGGCCCTTCGAGTTTAGCCTCAGGACAAAGCCTGCGCCGACTTGGCGATGTTTTAGTCCGCCGAAGGGCGGACTTCGTAGTTGTTGGCGCGACTTTAGTCGCTGTGTTGCCCCCAAAACTGAAATGCACCCAATCCGCCCACCGGTTGACATCCACCCCGAAACCCTGTAAGATGAAAGAGTATTTAGACCCATTTTGCAGCTTGACCTTCAAGCCAAACCCCAATCTCATATCGAAATAGCGCCATCTGCCAGAGGAGGCCTCCCATGAATCAGACCCATTCCCCCAGAACCACACGGCAAGTCCTATTTAGACTCTCCCTCATCGCCGCCCTGCTGTTGGGCTTTCTGCCCGCCGCGCCCGCCCAGGCAGCCGGATACCTCGGCTGCGCCTATCCCGGCGAGCAGGATGATATACCTGAAGCGGAGTGCGACGTTCTGGTGGCGCTGTACACCAACACCGCCGGAGCTAGTTGGACCGGTAACACAGACTGGCTGTTATCCGCTGACCCTTGCGCTTGGTTCGGGATAACTTGTAATAGCGGGCATGTTACCGGGCTGGACCTGGATAATAATAACCTGGTCGGCCCCCTTCCCACCACGCTGGGCGACCTGACCAATTTAGTGAGCTTGAATTTAACCACCAACAGCTTGAGCGGCAGCATCCCCTCTTCGATAGGCAGCCTGACCAGTTTGGAATCCCTGATTTTGCAGTTCAACAGCTTGTCCGGCAGCCTCCCCACCGAGTTGGGCAGCTTAACTTCTTTGGAATTTTTGTTTTTGTCCAGCAATAACCTGGACGGCAGTCTCCCCGCTGCGTTGGGAAATTTGCCCGTGGTGGAGAATATCCAAATGGTCAACAACAACTTGACCGGCAGCATCCCCCCGGAGTTGGGCAACTTGACCACCCCGATAGCCATCAACCTGGGCAACAATTCCCTCACCGGCAGCATCCCTCCCGAGTTGGGGAATATCGCCACCCTGCAATCGCTCGGGCTGGGCGACAATGATTTAACCGGGAGCATTCCGGCAGAATTGGGAAACTTGATCAACATGACCGACCTCCGCATGGATTACAATGATCTTAGTGGGAACATTCCCAGCGAGTTGGGCAACCTGCCCAACTTGTATACGCTTCATCTACAGGGCAACCAGTTGAGCGGGAGCGTCCCGGCTGAATTTGGCAGCCTGGCCGCCCTGGTCGATCTGCAGCTCCATGGCAACTCTTTGTTGAGCGGGTCGCTCCCCCAGGAGCTGGTCAATCTCACCCTCTTGGATAATTTCTACTACTCGACCACCAACCTCTGCGCGCCGGGCAATGTTACCTTCCAAAATTGGCAGAGCGCCATCACCTCCAAGCTCATCACCGGCTACAATTGCGACCTGATCTTCACCGACGGCTTCGAGAGCGGAAACACCTCCGCCTGGTCCTCTACTGTCGAGAGTCCCGCCCAACTCGGGGGCGGTTTGTTCAGCGACCAGTATATCCCCCCCGGATTGGGCCTGATCGTCCATCCCAAGGCCGCCGCGCAGGGAGGCTACGGCCTGGGCGCAATCGTGGAGGACAACCATCCCATGTTCGTGCAAGACGACACGCCCGCCGCCGACACCCACTACCGGGCCCAGTTCTACCTGCTGGTCAAGTCCCTCACCGCCGGAACCAACAAGGGAATGGGCATATTGCTGGGCGGGGGGATTGGGATGCCCTTCCAGGTGTTTGTGGGGAAGGATGGCGGCGGCAATACCGTCGTCGTAGCGCGGACCAAGGAAGACGATAACAGCATGAACTGGACTGCCTACTACCCGATCACCAATGGGCAATGGATCTTCGTGGAGATTGAATGGGCCGCGGCCACCGGGTTTATAATCCACAACGGCTACTTCAAATTGTACCTGAACGGCGTCCTCCAAGAGACCATCCCTGCGCTGGACAACGACACCGTCAGTCTCGACACGGTGCGCCTAGGCCCGTTCTACGTGTCCCCCGGAGCCACCGGCATCATCGGTTTCGACTCCTTTACCTCCGACAGCGGCGCCTACATACCCTAGGCCATAGACTCCCATACACCATTCGATCCAACTCCCCGCATCCTCTTGCGATGCGGGGAGCTATTTTAATACATCCCTTCGGTAAAGTCGGCGAAGGCTTTGTCCTGAGGCTAAACTCGAAGGGCCGACTTCGTAAAAGTTGGCGCTACTTTAGTCGCCCAACATCAGTCACCCACGGGTTGACATCCACCCCGAAACCCTGTAAGATGAAAGAGTATTCAGACCAAGTTCACAGTTTACCTTCAAACCAAACCCAATCTTATATCGAAAAAAGAGCCATCCACTAAAGGAGTCCCCCCATGTACCCGACCCATTCACTCAGAACCGCACGGCAAGCCCTATTCAGACTCATCCTCATCGCCGCCCTGCTGCTGGGCTTTCTGCCCGCCACGCCCGCCCAGGCAGTAGGATACACGGGCTGCGTCAACCCCGACGACCAGACCGATATGGATGAAGCAGAATGCGATGTCCTGGTGGCGCTGTATACCAACACCATCGGGGCCAGTTGGACCACCAACACAGGCTGGCTGACAACCGATACGCCTTGCACTTGGTTCGGGATATCTTGTACTGGCGGGCATGTTTACCGGGTGGACATAGATAATAACAATCTGGTCGGCGCCCTTCCTACCAATTTAGGCGACCTAACCTATTTGGAGGACCTCTATCTTTACGCCAACGGCTTGACCGGCAGCATCCCCTCTTCGATAGGCAGCCTGACCAGCATGGACACCCTGTCTTTGTATAATAACAGCTTGTCCGGCAGCCTCCCCACCGAGATAGGCAATTTAACTTCTTTGGTCAGCGCGTTTCTGAACAACAATGACCTTTCCGGCAGCCTCCCCGCTTCGTTGGGCAATCTGCCCGTGTTGATGAATCTCCAACTGACCAACAACGACTTTACCGGCAGCATCCCCCCCGAGTTGGGCAACTTGACGGCCCTGAAATACATCAACCTGGGCAACAATCCCCTCACCGGCAGCATCCCCCCCGAGTTGGGCAACATCACCACCCTGCAATCTCTGGGGCTGTCCTACACCAATGTATCCGGGAGCATTCCACCAGAGTTGGGAAACTTAACCCTCATGAACGACTTCCGCCTGGGTTACAGCAACTTCAGCGGGAACATTCCCAGCGAGTTGGGTAACTTCACCAGCGCGCATACCATACAACTAAGCGGCAACAATTTGAGCGGGAGCGTCCCGGCTGAATTTGGCAACCTGGCCTCCTTGATCAATCTGCATATCAACAGCAACCCTTTGTTGAGCGGGTCGCTTCCCCAGGAGCTGACCAATCTCACCTTATTGGAGGATCTCATCTACTCAACCACCAACCTGTGCGCGCCGGGCAACGTCGCCTTCCAAAACTGGCAGAGCGCCCTCACCGGTACGGTGCAAACCACCGGGAATAACTGCGACCTGATCTTCACCGACGGCTTCGAGAGCGGGAACACCTCCGCCTGGTCAGCCACTGTGGAAAATCCGCAGCAAATCGGGGGCCTGTTCAGCGAAAAGTATATCCCCCCCGGCCTGGGCTTGATCGTCCATCCCAAAGCCGCCGCCCAGGGAGACTACGGCCTGGGCGCCATCATCGAAGACCGCCAGCCCCTGTTCGTGCAGGATGATACCCCCGGCGGCGCTTCCCACTACCGGGCGCAGTTCTACCTGCTGGTCAAGACCCTCACCGCCGGTCCCAACAAAGGCTTCGGTATCTTGCAGGGCAGCGGGACAGGGATGCCCTTCCAGGTGTTTGTGGGGAAGGATGGCGGCGGCAATACCATCGTCGTGGCTCGGACCAAAGAAGATGGCGGACCCAAGACCTGGACCAGCTACTACACCATCCCCAATAAACAATGGGTCTTCGTGGAGATTGATTGGGCCGCGGCCACCGGGGACGGCAACAACGATGGCTACTTCAGCCTGTACCTGGACGGGGTTCTCCAGGAAACCATCGCCGCGCTGGACAATGACACCGTCACCGTGGACCTGGTGCGTATGGGGCCGTTCTACGTCTCCCCCTCGGTCACCGGGATCATAGGCTTCGATTCCTTCACCTCCGACGGCGGCGTCTACGCCGCGCCATAAACTCCCCTACACCCTGCAATCCAACTCCCCGAATCCCAATAAGATTCGGGGAGTTATTTTTTACATTTCCTGAGGGGAGAAATGAAGCCTGTTGGGGTGTAAAAATCGCCGCCAAAGTAGTTTGTTGATTAAATAGGGTCGTAAAAGATATAAATCCCTTATATTACGGTATTTACTTACTAATCTCTTTTGGATCAGATGAAACTGTCCCCGTTAAATCCCCTATTGTATGGGATTTAACTCGATTTCTTCGGCCCCCGCTTCTTCCCCAGCCGCTCCATGCGGCGCAGGTAGGCGAACAGCGAAGTGCGATTCACCTGCCAAACCGTGACCACCTTGCGGGCGTCAATGCTCCCCTCCCGGATCAATTCCCGCACATGGTCCGGGTGATAGCCGGAGAGCTGCACCGCTTCCTTCACGCTGATCCACTGTAAGTCCATGTCAGCCTCTCACCTCACACGTTGAACCGGATTCGCATCACGTCTCCATCCTGCACCACGTAGTTCTTGCCTTCCACCCGCAGCTTGCCCTGGGCGCGGGCCTCCGCCTCGCTGCCCAGCGCGCTCAAGTCATCGAAGGCGGTCACCTCGGCCCGGATGAAGCCTCGCTCCATGTCGGAATGCACCGTCCCCGCCGCCTCCGGGGCCAGGCCGCCCCGCCGCAATGTCCAGGCGCGCACCTCTTTGTCCTGGTCCACGGTGAAGAAGGAGAGCAGCCCCAGCAGGTCGTAGGACAGCCGGATCATGCGGTCCAGGCTGGGTTCTTGGATGCCATACTCCGCCAGGAAGACGGCGGCCTCCTCGGGGGGCAGTTGGGCGATCTCCATCTCTAGCTTGCCCTGGATGGACACCTGGTTGGGATGCTCGATCTCCGGCGGCGTTTGTCCCTCCCCCAGGTTGAGGACCACCAGCACTGGCTTCAACGACAGGAAACCGAAGCTGGAGAGGGTCTTCGACTCTTCTGGGGTGAAGGGCATCTCGCGCAGCGCTTTCTCCTCCGAGAGGGCGGCGTGCAGCCGCTCAAAGAGGGCCATCTCCCGCTCGATGAGGGTCTTGTCCCGTCCGCCGCCTTTGCGCCGCTCGTCCAGCAGGCGTTCCTGCTTGCTCTCCACCGCGATCAAATCGTTGAGCAGCAGTTCGGCCTCCAGCGCGGCCGCGTCCCGCCCTGGGTCCACGCTCTCTGAAGGGTGGGGGACGTTCTCATCTTCGAAGCCCCGGGCCGCCAGCAGGAAGCCGTCCACCTGGGAGAGGTGGTTGAGCAGCTCCCCAGAGATGCCCTCCTCTGCAGCGCTGCCGTCCAGCCCGGCGATGTCCAGGTAAGTGATCTTGGCGTAGGTGATCTTCTTGGGGTTGTAGAGTTCGGCCAGCCGGTCCAGGCGGGCGTCGGGCACGTCCACCACCGCGGTGTGGACCTCCACCCGCCCCCCCGCCGTTGTAGTGGGGCGGTCGCCCCGGGTGAGGGCGTTGAAGAGGGTGGTCTTGCCGCTTTGGGGAAGTCCGATGATGCCGAGTCGCATGGGGGTATTCTATCATGGGGTGGATGGTGAATGGGACGTTGGTGAATTGAGAATGGGACGCTGATGGACGCGGATTTGCGCGGATTATTTTTTCCAGGCTTGACCGAGAGCCTGAGATTGAGTATACTCTACTCCACAAGCCGGAGTGGCGGAACTGGCAGACGCGCGCGACTCAAACTCGCGTGTCCTTACGGATTTGTGGGTTCGATTCCCACCTCCGGCACAGATGATACCTGAACCGAACCAAGATGATCTGGTTTGGTTTTTATCTATGTTGACGGTATTGAAAGGGGTGTGGCAGGTACGTTAACTACACAGTGTTTTTCTGTTCATTTTCACAATGGATCAATACTACTTCTTTGTTGCCTTAGCTCCAATTGCGTCCGTTGTATCGGCGTCGACTGCCGTTTACGCTTGGCGTCGTCGCTTGGTGCCGGGAGCATTGATGCTGTCTCTGGTTTTACTGACCAACACGGGATGGCTGATTTCCAGCGCTTTCGAACTTATCTCCCCGACCGATCAAGCCACCATTTTCATCGCTAAACTTAGTTACCTTTTCATTCTTAGCGGACCCATATTCACCTTCGCCTTCACGCTGCAATATTCTGAAAAACCAAAGTGGGCTTCATACCCTCGCTTTATACTCTTCTGGATCCTCCCTGTCATCACTTTTGTTCTGGTTCAGACCAATGAGATGCATGGCCTGATCTGGTCCAGTTATTCGGTTGCGCCGGTCAACCAAGAATTACAGTATTTGAGCGTCTCCCATGGCTCATGGTTTTGGATTCAAGTAATCTATACCTATGTTTTGATTTCCGCAAGCATCTTCAATATTGGATACCAGCATTTTCGATTAAATGCACTTTATCGCCAACAATCAAGGTGGTTGATTGTTGGCATTGTAGCCCCAGTGATATTTAATTTCATATACATCTTGCGTCTGATCCCCGCGCTTGAAAAAGATTATTCGCCGCTGGCTTTTTCCTTTTCTAGCATTGCCTTAGCGATTGGGATATTCCGTCATCGTTTTCTGGATATTAAGCCCGTAGCGCGCGACACAATTCTTGAAAATATGGAAGAAGGCATAATCGTTCTCGATCACGAAGAGCGAATGATTGACATTAACCCGGCTGCGCGTTCTCTCTTGCTCCCCTCCCCCGACGAGATCATCGGCGCGCCTCTCAAAAAACACTTTCCCGAAGCCGCCGCCTTGTTGAGCATAGATGAACAGCAAAATCAGGTCATCGAATTTTCCATCCAAAGAGACAAAAGCATAAGGCAAGTTGAAGCAAAACAATCTATCCATATAAGCAATAAAGGGAAAGAACTGGGATATTTGCTTGTCCTGCAAGATATTTCAGAGCGCAAAAAACTATATCAAGAAATCGAGCGCTTGGCCTCTACAGATTCTTTGACCGATCTCGATAATCGCCGCCACTTGTTCACCCTGGGGGAAAAAGAGGTCGCTCGTTCTATCCGGCATAAACATCCGATATCGATGC
>CBDUUP010000181.1:0-8907 GCA_965370435.1 uncultured Anaerolineales bacterium
GGAGGGTGATTTCTTCATTCCCGGTCGGGAAGTGGAGCATAATTGATTGACAAAGGCCGCGTCCAACACTGACGCGGCCTGGTTATTTGTTGTCAAGCGGTCAGCTTTATGGGCACCTGATGGCCTTGTATTCCGCGTCGTAGTTGCCGATGCAGGTGAAGGCGGCGTCGTTCTCTTCGGTGAGGGGGCCGGTGAGCTGGCTGTAGGCGACGTGGAGGGTGGTGAATTCACCGTCGGCGTAGAGGCTGTGGTCGGCGGCGGAGATGACGGCGTTGCGGATGACGACCACCGAGCCGTCGAGGCTGTAGATGCCGTAGGCAAGGTTTGGAGGCGGAGGCTCCTCCTCTTCGGTGACTTCGGGGATTTCAACTGAGGCGGTGACGGTGGACTCGGTGAGAGTGAACGTCGTTCTAGTATTGTAGACGCCGTAGGCGTCGCCGGAATCGGCCTCCGCGGTGATGGTTGCGCTGGTGAGGGTGAGGGATGCATCACTGTTGTAGAGGCCATACGCGTCGCCGGAGGCGGCTTCGGCGGTGACGGTGACGTCGGTGAGGTTGGCGGTGACGCCAACTAGGTTGTAGAGACCGTAGGCCGTGTTACCGGCGGCGGAGAAGCTGGAATAGGTCAGGGTGATCTCCGAGTACTCGTTGTGAGCGCCGTATGCGGCGCTGGCCCCGGTAGTGTCGAGGGTGGCGTTGGTCAAGGAGACGGTGGCGTTCCAGTTGTACATGCCGAAGGCGGCGTTGCCGCTGACCTGGACGGTGAGGTTGGTGAGGGTGGTTTGGGCGGCGAGGTTGTAAATGCCGTAGGCTTCATTGGATTGCGAATCGACTTGTATTGTACCGTTGGTGAGGGTGACGGCGGCGCTGCCGGTGTTGTAGATACCGTATGCAATCCCCGTCTCGGAGTCGGCGTTGACGACCAGATTGTTCATGGTTACGCTGCCGCCCTGGTTGACGATGCTGTAGGCTCGGCCAGCGCTGTTGGATGCGGAGGCGGTGACATCGGTGAGGGTGATGTCGGCCTGGTCGTTGAAGATGGCGATAGCGTGGCCCTCTCCACCGGTGTTCTCGACAGTGAGGGAGCGCAGTTCGGTTTGGTCGGCGCCAATTACAGTGCCGGTATTAGGGTTTGCGCTGCCGCCGAAGGTGATTGTGGTAGCCGCTTCCCCTGCGCCTTCGATGGAGACGTAGGGGAGCATGGTCACTTGCTCTTCGTAGATGCCGGGGGCGACCCAAACCAGGTAGCGGTTGGCGGGGCCGGGGTCTCCCTTGGCCTGGATATCGTCCAGGGCGGCCTGGATGGAGGTGTAATCGCCCTCGCTCTTGGCGACCACGACCAGATTCTCATAGGTGGCGGTCAGCGGTTCGGAGGGGGTTTCGGTGGGGTCGGGGATGAGGGGGAGGTGCAGGCGGGTCTCCTGGGTGGTGTAGGAGCCTTCGCCGCAATCCGAGGCGATCTCCAGGTAGTGGTCGGGGGCAGCATCAATCTCTTCTCCGAAATCGAGTTGGACGTTGAAAACTCCCTCGGCGACCTCCACGGCTTCGAAGGTCTGGGTTTCTCCGATCTGTTCCCCTCCGGTCTCGGAATCGAATAAGGTGAACTGGAGGTTGCAGGTCCCTTCAACCGGTTGGCCGTCCACTTGCAGCGCGCCGCGGTAGGGGAATCCGGCTGGGGGGGGTGTGGAAAAGAAGGGGAGGTTGATGAGGCCGAAGTATCCGGCGGCGACGACGACAACGACGATAATGATCAAAATGAGGATGACCACACTCAAGATCCGCAAAAGTCGGGATCGGTCCATGGTATTCGCTCCTGAACGACGGTTGATAAACCCTAGTCTTTCCAAACTTATACTACTGTTATTTAGGGTGAATGTCAATGAGGGGCGGGTAGGTCGTTTGGGGGAGGGCGGCGTAGATCAGCGGAGGGCGCGCAGACCCGCCTCTACGCGGGTAACCAAGTTTTCTTCTTCTTCGGCGATGCCCTCATCGAGGCGACCGGCAGCCACAGGCAGCGCCCAAGATGCTAGTTGGTCCTGTCCGCCGGGGCGCAGTTGGAAATAGCGGCCCAGGTAGACGCGGCGGAAGATGCGGCGGATGAGGGTAAACACCCAGCGGCGGGGCATTTCAGGGGGGAGAGCGCCGCCGGTGACTAACAGCAAGGTTCGGGCTACGTCGGCCAGGGGGTTGCCCTGGGTGGCGTCAATCCAATCAATGATGACCGGGCCGCGGGCGGTGAGGAGGATGTTGTCGGGGTGGAAATCGCCGTGGCAGACCGAATCGCCCTCTGGCAGTTGAGCCAAAACCTCCAATACCGCGCCTTTGACTTCATCCGACAGGCGGGCGGCGCGTTTGATCTTTGATTCCATCCGTTTACGTTGAGGGGGAAGAGCGGGGGCGGAACAGGCGTGCATTTCGGCGTGCAGTTGGGCGAGTTGCCGGGAGACTCGGACGACCGTCCAGGGCCGGTTGACCAATCCGTGGAGCATGGAGACCCCTTCGATCCGCTCAAAGAGGATCCCCTGCCGTCCATCAACCTCCACCATCTCTCCCACCGCGGGGACGGTGAATCCGGTCTGGTGGACGGCGCGGGTCTTGGCGGCTTCGGTGTGGATCGCGTCCGGCGAGAAACCTGGACGCAGGAGCTTGAGCGCCTGATTCTCTCCCCAGGCGAATATTTCAGCGGTGCGGCCTTCAGCGAGGAGAGGTCCTTTAGTCATGTTAGGGGAGAGGCGTGATCCTACCGGGGGAGGGTCTTGCGAGTGTCTGGGGACAGCCAGATGGGGTTTATTTGCGCCATGCCGAGGGCGTTTATGGCGCGTTGGTCGAGAATGCGGGCCAGATCGACAATGTTGGCTATGGTTTGGTCATCTCCCATTACCAAGTCAAACAGCATGATGCCAACAATACCCCGCCGAAAAATGACCAATTGGACCAGCACGACGGTATTTCCGTAGCCTTCCAAATAAAATGGGGCTACACCGGCCACGCCGGATGAAAACTCGCCGATACCCTCTATACTGCCGGGAAGTTCAACTTCTTCTGGGTCTTCAGTAGCGCCCATGCCCAGGAACATGGCTTGCAGCATAAGCTCGGATTGGATGCTGCCGTAGCTGTTATCAAATATCTGGCGATCTTCGGCGGATTCCAGCAGGATGCTGTAACCAAGGATCATCTCCAGGGGAATATCGGCAATACCACTGGTGAAGCCGAACGTGGTGTGAATGGGGAATAAGGATGCGGAAGCGACTGAAGCCTGTAAAGATTCCAGGAGGCTGCGGGGGAGAACGGAAAAACCGGAAGGCAAGTCCGAGATCAATAGAGTCACCCCGGAGATATCCGGCAGGGGTGTGGCGGTGCTGGTTGGGGTTATCGAGGGGGTCAGGGTGTCGGGAGGCGTGAGGGTGATGGTGGGGGTGAGAGTGGGGGTTGGTGTGTGAGTGGAGGTGGGGGTGATGGTGGATGTTCTTGTGGGGAGGCGGGTGGCGGTGGCGGGGGATAAGAAGGAGAACAAACCTGCATCTCCCCCCAATGCCCCTATTGCGATGATGGCGATGATCAATACGATCCCTACTCCGGCAATTCCCAAACAGCCAGCCCCCCAGGTCCAGGCGGGCAGCTTGCGTTTTTTGGGCGCGGCTCCTGTTTTTGGGGAGGTCTTAGGCATAGGCCGGGCGATGGCTTGGGGGGCCGATTCTCCGGTCTTGAGCGCGGCTGGGGTAATGGGTTGGCCGGTGATTTTCTGCAATGCGTTGGCGAGGTCGCCAACGGTTTGATAACGCTTTTCTCGATCTTTGGACAACACCTGGGTGATGATAGTATCCACGCCTGGGGGCAGGTCGCCGCGCACCTCCAGGATGTGGGGGATTGGATCAACCAGGTGCATCACCAGTTGTTTGGCCGGGGTGTCGGCCTGGTAGGGCATCTGTCCGGTCAGCATTTGGAACAGGATCACACCCAGAGCGTAGACGTCGCTGCGGCCATCCAAGTTTTTATCCCCGTGGACTTGTTCAGGACTCATGTAGGCGGGGGTGCCGATGAGGGCGCTGCCGGTGAAGGAGGCGGTCGCCTGGGTCAGTTTGACGATGCCGAAATCGGCCAGGTAGGGGTGACCCTGGGTGTCAAAGAGAATATTGCCCGGTTTCAAGTCCCGGTGGACGATGCCCTTGGCGTGAGCTTCATCCAGGGCGGGGGCTAACCAGGAGATCAGGCCAACGGCCTCCTCCACGGTCAAGGCCCCTTTCGTCAACCGTTGAGCGAGGGAACCTCCGGACATATAGCGCATGACCATGAAGGGCTGGCCCTCATGCTCGCCGAAATCGTAGACCGGGACGATGGCTAGGTGTTCCAGGGAGGCGATGACCTTGGATTCACGCTCGAAACGGGCCAAGAAAGATTCGTCGTGTAAAAACTCGCGGGGCAAAACCTTTACGGCTACCTCGCGCTCGAAGGTTGGGTCATAGGCTAGATATACCGTCGCCATTCCGCCCCGGCCCAACTCGGATCTGATCTCGTATCGGCCAATTTTATCGGGCATCATATGAATACTATAGCAAATATTGAGGAGAATAGCAAGCTTTACTTGGGCATCATCTTCCCCGAATCTCCTCTGTTGAGCGCTTGCGTCTTTAGGCTCCACAACGGGAGACCGGGGGATTATGATGGTTTTACGACCGCAGCGGGTTGGCGATGTGGTTTTTCTTGATATATTACCCGGTAAGACCAAGATAGATTTCGAGTCTTTAAAGTATGCCATTCCGCAGAGATAGCGCTTTTGGGCAAAGGATTTATGCTTACGGTTGGGCTTTGTTCGCCATGTCCCGGCCGAGTCAATTGGCGGCTGTCACTCTGGTTTATCTATTGGGGGCGGGGATTGCCCGGGCGAATGCGGTACCTATCAATATGGAGGCCTTTGTGATTGGGTACCTGGCCCTCATTCCGGTGAGCGCCAGCATCCATTACGTCAATGAATACGCCGATCACGAGACCGACGCGCTGACCGTGCGCACGCCATTTTCTGGGGGCAGCGGCGCTTTGCAAGCATCTGGCCTTCCGCGCCGGTTGGCGCTGCAGGCGGGTTGGGGCGCGTTGATTGGAGGCATGATCCTGGCTTTGTATGGGTGGAATACCGGAGTCCTTTCTCCGTTAGCGTTGGTGGTATTGGCTCTGGGGGCGTTTTTCGGCTGGATGTATTCGCTGAAGCCGTTGGCTCTGGCCTGGCGCGGATGGGGTGAACTGGATAACGCCGCTCTGGGAGGGTTGCTGCTGCCGTTATACGGATACGTGGCGCTATCCGGTCATATGGATTGGTGGGTGGTCAAGGTGTGTGTCCCCTTCTTTTTGTTGGTGTTTGTCAATTTGTTAGCGGTCACCTGGGCCGACCGGGAGGCGGACGCGGCGGTGGGGAAATTCACCCTGGCGACGCGTTGGTCATTGAGACAGCTTCGATTCTTGTATTGGGTCGTGGTCGTAGGGGCGTATGTCTTGGTCGTTCTGCTGCTGCCGCCGGTGGTGGCGGGGATGAGTTTTATCGCCGCTCCGGTCTCCATTTGGGGAGGGCTGACATACACCCGCCAGCACTCGCCACTTCCAACCGTGGCGGCGATGATGGTGATGTTGTTTGCGCAGTTGGGGGGTTGGTTGATAGTGGGGGGGTAAATAGAAGGATGCCTAGTGAAGAGTTTCTATGAGGTGGTTTCCTCCTATGGGGCAGGTGTAGGGATGGGGAGGAGGCCATCCTCGGGCGTGCAGGAGAGGGTGAAGTCTGGTAGGGGGAGATCGGGGTCAGGGATCTTGTAATAATAGCCGCCTGGACAAATTGGGGGTTTCTCATAAGGCCATAAGGGTCGTACGCTTATAGAGGCTTTATAATCCCCTTCACTATATAATCCACGAATCCCAGCCGAATAAAAAGCCTTGGCTTCGTTACCTTCCAACAGAATGGCCGCTTGAAAGTTGGTAGTTGGACAGTCTGAACGTTGGCGTAGTTCAGCCAGGGTTGGCGAGGTGAGCGGCCAGGGTGTTCCGTCTTCTTCATATCTGTCTCCGTCAAATATCCACACCACAAGTTGGTTGGGTTTAAAAGGCGTCAAACCGCCCATCCAGAAATTATCGAGAAATTGGAAGGTTTCAATGACAGCTTGGGGATCATAAGGTAGCGGACCACAATCTTGACAATCGTCTGGGATTGTGATTTCCAAATACGTGTCCCCAAAGTATGGAACACGATTGGATTGCCAGGCATTAACGAAAATGGTGCTCTTACTTCGATCGAAGGGATTATAGAATTGTGACCAGCTGAAGTCATAGTTCGTGAATCCTGTTTGGTCTATCGTGTTGAGCACTTGGCAAGTTTCCTGGCGAGTGAGGTATCCCTCCAATATTTTACCCTGATGTCGAATAACTAAATGTTTATCAGCGTACAGGATGAAATCTGGCATGATTTCAAGGTATGGTCCTCCATCGCCAGCATAGCGTTGAAGACGAGCAAGTACAATTTCAGGCGACCATTTATGAGAAGTTAGAGAAAAGATAGGAATAGAAGTGGGTGTTGAAGTTGGGCCAGGTGTTGAGGTTGGGGTATTTGTAGATGTGATGGTGCGGGTGGCGGTCGGTACCAAAGCAGTAAGGCGGCGAGATTCGGCAGTGAGGGTGAATCTCGCGCCAACAGTAGCGGCATAAGCGGCGTTCTTCGTCTGGTTGGCTCGCATTGTGACCTGACGCGGGGGTAAGGTAGAAGTATAGGTGGGTAAATTTGTCGCGGTCGGTGCAAGCGTAGGTGTAGGCGTAGGAGTAGATTGACCACAAGCCCCTAATAGAAATGCGATGGTGAGTAGGATCAGGACACGTTTCATAAAATGTCCTCCTGAGAAGCCCAGCAGGAGCGTCTCTAGATAGTAGGTATGTCTTTTATTATAGCAGGCTTTCGATAGATGAAATCAATCCCTCCCACCAGCCCTCCTCCGCCTCGACGCGCAGGAGGTGAGTACCTCCGGGGTGGTCGTTAGCGCCCAGGCCGGGGGTGAGGGGATGGGTGTGGGGGTCTGCGGCGAGGCGTTGGGCGATGGGTCTTTCCAGGGGTCGCTTGGTTCGGATGAGGAGGACGGGGGTGAGGGTGGCGGCGGGTTGGTCTAGCAGGTGGTCGATGTTCCAGTGGAGTTTCTTTTGCGGGGGCGGCTGGAGATCTCCCGGCCCCAGGCGCATCGCCCGGAAGCGTTCCAGCATTCGAGCCTGTAGGGGATGGGGCGGCTGATGGCCGCTGCGGGTGGCATGGCGGAGCAGGCGCCGCGCCAAACTCACGGAGCCGCGCTCGGCCAGGGCCGATCCGATGTAGGCGTATTCTCCGGCGGGCACGGCGATGGGTGTTCCACCCCGGAAGCGTCCAAAGGACAGGTTGAGCGGCTCGGCGACGTGGATGCGGAGCAGGTAGGCGCCGCCTTTGTAGCCTCTGCCCAGGACCGTAATGGATTTCATGGGACTTTCACCGAAGGACGCTCACCGCAATATGCGCATAGCTAGAATAATAAGGGCGATGGCGGTCACTATCCAAATGACGATGATGACGAGGGCGGCGATCCGCGCGCCGGGTTTCTCCTGGGTCAACGCGGTTTGGGCTTTCTCTCGACTCTCTTCCATCACCGCGGGCGGGATGAGTTTGATCGCCAGGGCAATGCCGAGCGGCACCAGGATCAGGTCGTCCAGGTAGCCCAGGATGGGGATGGGGTCGGGGATTAGGTCAATGGGGCTGAGGGCGTAGGCGACCACGCACACCGCCAGGACTTTAGCGTACCAGGGGGTGAGCGGGTGGCGGGATGCCAGGTATAGGGCGTAGGCTTCGGCTTTTAGCTGCCGGACGCGTTCCCGCCAGGGTATTGGCGCGGTCATGCTTGTTTGAAGGATGGCGGATTACAGGTGGGCTTCCAGCCAACCCTCCAGGTCGGCCAACACCTTCTCCTTTTGGATGTCGTTGTGGGATTCGTGGTAGCCGCCAGGGTAGCTGATGTAAGTTTTATCCTGGATGGCGACGTTGTCGAAGAAGGTTTTGCCGCCTGGGGGAGGCGTGAGGCGGTCGGCCTCGCCCTGGATAATCAGGAGGGGCGGTTTCCAGCTACTTGCCCCAACCTGGACGCGTTCAGCCGCGGCCCCCATCTCGGTGGCCAGGCGGGGCGTGCCCTTGCTGTGGACCAGAGGATCGTTCTGGTAGGCGGCCACTTCCGCCTCGTCACGGGAGATGGCGTCGGCATCCAGCCCGGAGTCGAGGGAGAAGGAGGGCCAAATATTGGAGAGGATGCGGGCGACAAGAAGAAGTATCGGCGAAACCCCTAATTCGCCGACCGCCGGGGCGGAAGCGATAAGGCCTTTCATCTGGTCAGGGTAATGGAGGCCGTAGTCGAGAACGGCCAAACCGCCCATACTGTGGCCGTACAGGAAGACGGGCTTTCCCGGCTCACCCTGGCGGGCCAGGGCCATGAAGTTGTGCACGTCCTGGCGGAATTCGTCCCAACTGTTGATGAAACCGCGCTGGCCAGGGGACTTGCCGTGGCCGCGGTGGTCAAAGGCGTAAACGGAGTAGCCTTTGGGGACCAGGTGGTTGAACAGGTTGCGGTAGCGTCCGCTGTGTTCGCCAAAACCGTGGACGATGACGATCAATGCTTTGGGGTCGCTGCCGGGCCGGAAACGCTGGTAGTAGAGTTCCAGGTCGTTATGACCTTTGAAGGTGCCTTCTTGGTGGTTCATGGGTCCTCCTACATAATTCAATCGCGGATATTAAAACCTACTCTCGGGTCTCTTTCCAGGCGTCCCAGTAGGTGAAGCGTTTGGCGGGGAGGCGCTTGGCGGGTTTGAAGTCCTCGCCTTTGTAGTAGGCGATGGGCAGCAGGGCGGTCTGGGTGACGCCTTTGGGGATGCC
>CBDUUP010000182.1:0-8859 GCA_965370435.1 uncultured Anaerolineales bacterium
CGACATGAAGAAGGCCAAAGAAATCCTGGGCGATACGGTCACTATCTATGGCAACGTCCCCTCGGCCATGTTGGTCTTTGGCTCGGTGGAAGAAGTGGACGCTTACTGCAAGCAGCTCATTGAAGACTGCGCTGAGGGCGGCGGCTTCATTTTGGGCGCGGAATGTGAAGTCCCCTGGGATTCCAAGCCCGACAACGTCCGCGCTATGATGGAGTCGGTGAAGAAGTACAGTTAGTAAAACATTCACCACAGAGACACAGAGTTCACAGAGAAAAGCAAAAATAACAAAAAAGCTCTGCGAATCTCCGCGTTCTCCACGACCTAGGTCGTCCGTCTCTGCGGTGAAAAAAATATTAGGTAGGCATCTTATGACCCAACCCAAAGACAAACAAGAACTCCTCCAAGCCCTTCGCGACAGCACGCCCAAATCGGGAGAGCTATGGCGCAATTCTCAGGACGTGATCCCTGGGGGACTGTTGAGCCTTGCGCGGAAATTCGAACCCTATCCCTTTTACACCCAGCGAGGGCAGGGGCCTTACATCTGGGATATTGACGGCAACCGTTACATTGACTGCTGCACCTCATACGGTGTCCTCCTGCTGGGGCACCGCCCCCAGGTGGTGCTGGATGCGCTGAAAACCCAGGAGGAGCTAGGGATGGTGTACGGCACGCCCCATCCCCTGGAGATCGCCTTCGCCGAGCGGTTCATCGAGTGCGTCCCCTGCGCCGAACGGATGTTGATATGCAACTCCGGCACCGAGGCCACGATGCAGGCCATCCGCATCCTGCGCGCCTACACTGGCAAGGATAAGATTGCCAAGTTCGAGGGCGCATACCACGGCTGGCACGACTACGCCAGTTGGAACGTCGGCATCTACGAAGAGACCATGGGACCGGTGGATCGCCCCACTCCTACGCCAGAGTCAGCCGGGATTCCCCAGGCCGTCGAGGATACCGTCGTTGTTTTGCCTTACAATGAAAGCGCATTCGCCATGATCGAAGAACACGCCCAAGAGTTGGCGGGTGTGATGGTTGAGCCAGTATTTGGCACCGGAACCATTCCGGGCGATAAGGAATTCTGGCAAAAATTGCGTCAGGTCACCAAGAAATTGGAGGTTCCGCTGTTCTTTGACGAGGTCATCACCGGCTTTCGCATGGCCCTGGGCGGCGCGCAGGAGTTCTACGGCGTCATCCCCGACATCGCCACCTATGGGAAGATCATCGGCGGGGGGCTGCCGGTGGGCGCGGTGGGCTGCTCGCAGGAATACATGGAAGCCGTCTTGAGCAAGGACCTTTCCCTCGCCGTGGCAGGCACTTTCAGCGGGAATCCGATGACGTTGGCCGCCGGTCATGCGGTGTTGGGTTACTTGATGGAGAATCGGCATATATACGATGAACTGGCCGCCAAAGGCGACCGTCTTCGCTCCGGTTTCAACGACTTCGCCCAGGCGAATGATCTCCCCGCGACGATGACGGGAGTCGGCTCGCTCTTCCAGACCCATCTCAAATCCCCGCCCATTGAAAAACCCCGCGATCTGTTGGGCCAGCACTACGATTCTCTGGGCGACCTCCAGCTATACCTGCGGCACAACGGAGTCTTCATCCCCTGGCTGCACCTGGCCTTCCTCTCCACCGCCCATAGCGATGAAGACGTTGAGGAAGTATTGCGCGTCCATCAGATTTCAGTGGAGGCGAGTTTGAAAGCCTATGGCGTGATATAGGCACAGCAAAAAAAATTCTACCCCTCCCAAATGAATCGAGTACAATGAGGTCGAGAGATTCAAGTATGTGATTTCGGAGCAATGCATGAAAGCCATTCCCTATTGGCCCGATAACACCCCTTTCCCCGAAGACATCCACCTCAGCCGCGAACTGCCTTCCCAAGTGGACGTAGCCATCGTCGGCAGCGGCTTCACCGGATTGTCCGCGGCCATAACCCTGGCGAAGGCCGGGGTCAGCGTGGTGGTGTTCGAGAAAGAGACCATCGGATGGGGCGCTAGCTCCCGCAATGGCGGCATCTTCAGCGACGGCTTATTCATGGGCGAAGAAGCGCTTGAGGCGAAATATGGGAGAGAAAAGGCCCTCGCCTTCTGGCAATGGTCGATTGACGCTTGTGATTATGTAGAAGAAATGGTCGAGCGTGAAAAAATTGAATGCGATTACCGTCGTTCTGGCGAGATTCTTTTGGCGAGTAAACCATCTCATTTTGAAGCGCTAATTAAACATGAAGCCTACAAAGAGAAGGTTTATGGAAATGCGCATAGCCAATTACTGGACGCGGACCAAATTGAGGAGGAGATAGGCAGCAAAATTTACTACGGAGGGCGATTGAATGAAGGCGGCGGCGTTTTAGACCCAGCGAAATACGTTTATGGTTTGGCTCGTCTGGCAGTTCAAAACGGCGTCCTATTGTTTGAAAAAACTGAGGTCCAAAGGATACGCCGGGAAAACGGTACCAAGATCATGTCAACTTCCAGCGGGGAGGTGAAGGCCGGCGAGGTTCTTCTGGCGACCAATGGATATACCGGCAATTTGGTCCCCAGGGTGCGGCACGGCATTATCTCAGGGGCTTGCTATTCCATCGTCACCGAACCTCTCTCGCCCCAAATGCAGGAAGAGATAAATCCCAACGGACGCTGTTTCTACGATTCCCGGAATTTCATCAATTATTTCCGTCTGACCGCGGATGGACGCGTGTTGATTGGGGGCCGTACCACACTGGCTGCGGGGGATGACCTCACCATGAGCGGCGCCGACCTTCGAGATCGCCTGGTCGTCATCCACCCCCAATTGAAAGATGTCCAGGTTAGCCATAGTTGGTCCGGCCAGTTGGGCTTGACCTTCGATCAGATGCCCCACGTCGGATACGAGGGCGGCGTGCATTTTGCGTATGGCTACTTTGGGCACGGGGTCATCCTGGCCAGCTACCTGGGCCGTGAGATGGGGCTGATCTTGTCCGGCCAACAGGAGGGCAGCCTATTCCAGGAGATCAAACATCCCCGCTATTTCTTCGCCTCCTGGGAGCGGCTTTACATGCCCTTGCTCAACGCCTATTTCCGGTTTGGGGATTGGATGGGGTGATAGGAAGGTAGGCAACCAGGCAACAAGGTAATTAGGCAGCAAGGCGGAAACTTAATTGATGACTTCTACCGCTGAGTCATCCTCATCCATATCTGGCCCAGGAAGGTGTCGGCCTGGACGATCAGGGCGCGGGGGATAATTTTTCTTCGGCGAAGGGAGCGCATTTGTTTGGGTGTCGCCTCTCCTCTCACACACTCGCCCATGAACTGGCCCAGCCGTTGAGCTTTCTTCCAGAGTTTGGCCTGGTCTTCCACCCGCACGCATAGATCCGCCGAGGCGGCGGCCTCTTCCCCGAAGAGAGGGGAAACTCCGCTCATGCGGCAGACATCGCCTTTTCCGCAGGTCAGGCAGGGCACGTTGCCGCGCACCTTCACCTGGCCCAGGAGCCACATGCGTTCTATAAGAATCTCTCTCGCCATCATCTCGCTGTTCAAGTAGACGCTGAGGGGCGATATTCCGGTGACCACGGTGATGGCGAATTTCCCCCGGTTGAGATTGTTGACGTGACGCATGGACCACAATCTTTCCAGAAAGGCTTTGGTCCATCCATCCAGGATTCCGTAGGGCGTATACCCGCCGATCACCAACCCCCGCGCCTCCTTGACCTTCTCGGCCAGGGCGGGGAAATCGTCTTTGGTTTTGCAGATGTTGTCCGGCACGCACAGCCTACACGCCCTGCACGGTGAGATTTTCTTTGCGCTCAACTTGACGAATTCGTAATCCAACCCGCTGGCCTCCAATATCCCCTTGACCATCCGATCCGTGTTGCTGTTTGCTATGGGACTGCCGGATACACCCAAAACTTGAAGGCTCATCTTCCTACCTCATTACGTTGTCTTGAAGGTTTCAGTCCGCCGAAGGGCGGACTTCGTAATAGTTCCTGCGACTTCAGTCGCCGAACGCCCTACTGACTTTCCCTCGCCCTCTCCTGGATCCTCTCCAATTCCCTCTCAACATCTTCGTCAAAGGGCATCGGTTTGTGAGTCTCCAAAATTTCCTCAACCTTCGCCCGGGCTTCCTCCAGGATACCCGGCCTTCCTGCCGCATCCCATTCATCGAAAGAGCCGTGCATCCCGAAATTGCTGAGATACCATTCCCCTTCGCGGGCCGCGGCCCGGGTGGATTTCTCCCCCAGGAAATTCCCTCCCGGCCCGACTTTCTCAATAACGTCGTCTAGCCATTTTCCCTCCCCAGAGACGAACCCTCGCCGAGCCTGCCGGTTCAACTTGAACACTTCCACGTCAATCATGATTTGCTCGAAGCACATATTGAGCACGCTGCCCGTCAGACCCGGGCCGATCAGGATGTCCGGCCAGGATAGGGCGGTCAATAAGCCGTTGGTGGCCTTCTCATATCCGGCCTGGATGCCGGGGAAGTGTTGGTCGGTGCCCGCGCCCGCGGCCCAGACCGGGAATCCATAGTAGCGTCCCATCTCGGTCACCGCCGCGCCCAGCAGTCCGCCCTCCACCGCGCCGCCGGTGTAGCGGCCATCACGGGGGTCTATCAAGATGGGCACGGGGGAATAGATGAAAGGTGTGCCCGGCGAGGCTGCTTGGATCAAGCAGAGGTACCCCAACGCCTCACAATTCCCTAACAAGATGGTGGAGATCATGCTGGCCGGAGAGGTAGCTCCCATCATCGGCATGGGCATGACGGCGACGGGAATATCCCATCCTGCCAGCGCCAGATAAGCGTCAGTCTGCTGCCCAACCATGGTAAGGGGCGATTGGGAGTTCAATAAATAGGAAATCGGATGCTCTTTGCGGATGGTTTCCTTATCGCCAAATATGGTCTGGATGATCTCCAGGAACCAGGGAACTTCATCTTCGTTGTCCAGGGCTTCCTGGACGTGTTTGGAGAAATTCCCGAACAGGTTGCGCCAGAAGTGAACCATTTCGTAATGAGTCCGAGTCCCCTCCCAGCCCTTCACCATGGGCCAATAAACCCCGATTTCGTCCAGATAGTCCAGAATGCGGGTGGCATTCCGCCAGTCATCAAACGTACCTGGACGGCGCTCTCCGGTGAAAGGGTCAACCACGTTGGCTGCCTCGCCATCGCCGCAGAACACGCACTCCCCGATATTGACCTCAAAATCCCACCCCGGCCTCCGCGCGCTCAGCTTGAATTTTTTGACGGCTACCTTAATGGCCTCTTCAACCAATACCCGCGGAAACCGGACGATGTGGGTGGTCTCGTTCACCTCCGCGCCGGCCTCTTTGAGGATCTTCCGGCCCTTCTTGGTGTCCACCTTCATGCCGGTGTTGGACAGGATTTTGAGCGAACGTTCGTGAATCTGGGCGCGCTCATCTTCTGAAAGGACTTGGATTGTGGTTTCCATAGGGATCTTTCTTTACAAAGAGCGCAGAGTGCGAATGAGATACTCACGCCACTCTGCGCTCTCTGCGATCTTTGCGGTAAAAATCTTTACTTGACGTGATCTTTGATGAAATCCTCCAGCACACCGGTGAGGTTGGGCCTGCCGATCTCCTGCAAGTTGTAGTAAACCCGGGTGTTGGGCTTGTCAATTTTGATGATCCGGTTCAGGTCTATGGGGGTGCCGATGACGACCGCGTCGCAGTCGGTGTTGTTGATGGTGGTCTCCAGGTCTTTGAGCTGCTGTTCACCGTAGCCCATCGCCGGGAGGAGGACGCCGATGTCGGGGTAGATCTCAAAGGTCTCGGCGAGTTTGCCCACCGCGTAAGGTCGCGGATCTACGAATTCAGCCGCGCCGAACTTCTGGGCGGCGACTATGGCCGCGCCGATCTTCATCCCGCCGTGGGTGAGAGTCGGGCCATCTTCCACCGCTAATACGCGCTTGCCCTTGACCAAAGAGGGATCATCCATATCCAGGGTTGAAGCGGCATCAATGACGATCGCGTTCGGCGCAACTGCGGCGATGTTCTTCCGCACGGTTTCGATACCGGCCCCGTCGGCGCTGTCCATCTTGTTGATGACCACCACGTCGGACAGGCGAAGAGTCACTTCGCCGGGGTAGTAGGTCAGTTCGTGGCCGGGGCGGTGGGGGTCAACCACGGTGACGTGCAGGTCGGGCGTGTAGAAGGGAAAGTCGTTGTTCCCGCCGTCCCATACGATCACGTCGCAACCATCCGGGTCTTCTTCCGCGGCTCGCAGAATGGCCTCGTAATCCACGCCCGCATAGATGACGTTGCCCCGGACGATGTGGGGTTCATATTCCTCCATCTCCTCGATGGTGCATTTGTGCTTCTCCAGGTCGGCCAACTCGGCGAAGCGCTGCACTTTTTGAGCGATGAGGTCCCCATAAGGCATGGGATGGCGGATGGCGACTACCTTCAAGCCCTTCTCCATCAGTATCTCGATGATCCGCCGGGAGGTCTGGCTTTTTCCGCATCCGGTGCGCACCGCGCCCACCGAGATGACCGGCTTGACGCTCTTGACCATCGTGTCGTTAGGGCCGAACAATACGTAGCTGGCCCCCGCGGCTTGCACGATGGCGCTCATGGACATGACGTGCTGGTAGGTGACGTCGCTGTAGGAAAAGGCGCAGTCGTCAGCCTTGAGGTCTTTTATCAACCGGGGGAGTTCTTCCTCCGCATAGATTGGAATGCCTTCGGGATAGAGTTCACCTGCTAATTCAGCCGGGTATTTCCGGCCTTCGATATCGGGGATTTGGGCCGCGGTGAAGGCCACCACGTTGTAGTTCTCGTTACCCCGGTAGTAGGTGTTGAAGTTGTGGAAATCTCTTCCGGCTGCGCCGATGATGATCACATTTCTTTTGGTCATAGTGTCCTCGTTAGTATCCTGGGATTTGTTTGGGGAAATAATCTTCTAATGCGCCTTCTCGATATACGTCTGCGGTGGCGCAGTGCAAACCGCCGCCGAAGGCCGACACCGCGGTGAAGGGGACCGGGACGACGTCAAAACCTAGTTTATCAAATTGTTCCATCTGGGCCTTCTCGTCGGCCTCCACGCAGACCGTCTTCGGGTCCAGCATGAGGATGTTCATGGAGAGCCAGACGCTGCAAAACGAGAGCGGGAATTTCTCCTCGTAGGCCGGTTCTGCGCAGGGGACGATCTCCCAATCGTTGATCTTGAACAGTTCCTTCATCTCCTCCGAGAGCGGCACCCGCTTCTTGTTGCTGAGCGCTAAGCCAGGGCGCAAGAAAACGAAAGTGGCGTCAATGTGCATGGGGCCGGGTTCCTTGAAGGTCACTTCGTGGACCCGGTGGTCGGAATAGTGGCGTTGCAGCCAATCAATCCCCGCCGCGTTGCTCACCGTTGAAAGTTGGACAAAGAGATCTTTCCCGGCTCGGCCTACGTCCGCCGCATCGAAGAGAGGTTCTTCTTCGGTGAGACCCCATTTCCTCTTGTATGTATAATCTTCCAATTGCTGATCGTAACTCTTTGCTTCAAACTCGGGCCAGAAGTCTACATGATAGCTCTTGTCGGTCAAGCGCGGTTTGGGGGCCGATTCCCAGCGGAAGTTGGGATCATCCTTATAATACTTCTCCATCAGAGGCCGGTAGCAAAGGTATTCATGCCAGCGGGCTCGGACGGACATGGTCGCCTCCAATATCTCATTGCCCACCGTCAGCAGTACATCTCGGGGCGGCATGCAGCCGAACATGGTTTCCTGCTTCCAATCGGGCGTCTCCACCGCCTGGCTGAAATCGAGGGCTTCTGGCCGGTCAACCCGGACTCCCCGGTCTTCCAGGATTTTCACAAAACCGTCTAGCTCCTCGATTGCTTTCTCCTCCATCTCTTTGGGGAGCGGCCCATAGGTTCCCAGCGGGAAGCCGTATTTCGGCCAATCGCGTTGTACCGCTGGCTCGGGGGCCTGAACCATAGTCCCATCTGCGCGCCCAACGATGATGTGCTTCAGCGGGTCCCATTCGTTCCAAGAATTTACAACCGTCTTTCCGTTCTCTTTCTCATCTGCCATTCTAAACTACTCCTCGTAAAGGATTTTTCAAGACAGGGATTACTTGCCTGAGTTCTACTTATTGAGCCGTGAACAATCTACTTACATAATTATCCACCGAAAGGGAAACATCTTCAAGTACCAGTCGGTTTCATCTCGCAGTCCAAACGGGCTTGCTGGTAGTTGCGTGAATCTTATGCTTGCAATGCACCAGTTCGCTAGATCAGCCCCCGACGAATAGCCTCCACCGCCGCGCTAGTACGGTCTTGTACCTCCAGTTTGTCAAAGATGGTTTGCATTTTCCGTTTGATGGTGATTTCGCTCCAATGTAAGTTCTCGGCGATTTCCTTGTTGCTCATTCCCTTGGCCACCAATTCGACGATGTCCAATTCCTGCTGTCCGAATCCAGAATCAGACCGGGACATGTCGCGCACTAGATTGGAAAAGCGGGTCATGAGCTTGTCCACAAACGGCGCGCTCAGGAGTTTCCGGCCCTCCGCAACCGAGGTGATCGCCTCCACTAATTCCTCGTAGCTTTCGGTTTTCAAGAGGTAACCCCAAGCTCCGGCTTGCAGCGCTTTAAACAGGTTATCATCCTCCGCATAGCTGGTCAGGATGATGACCCGGCTCTCAGAGAGTTGGTGGGATAACATGCCGCAGATTTCCAGGCCGCTTGGCCCTGGCAGGCGGATGTCAAGCAGGATGACATCGGGTTTCAACTTCTTCGCCAGACGGATCGCCTCCGCTCCGTTAGCCGCGTCGCCGACTACTTGGATATTGTGCGCATTTTCCAGCAGGCTGATAAGCCCCTGGCGAACTACTTGATGGTCGTCTACGATCAAGACGCTGATGGATGAACTTCGTTTCATGGGATTGGA
>CBDUUP010000183.1:0-8809 GCA_965370435.1 uncultured Anaerolineales bacterium
TGGTCTATTAGTTTACCCTATTTTCTTCCTTTGCTCCCCCCCCCTGAACGATTACGAGGATGTTTTATTATAAACCCTCATCCAGGCCGCCGGAGGGTCAGTGCGGCCTGGATGAGGGTAAACTGGCTGAGATGAGGGGTGATTTTATTGCGATCTAGAAAAGGCCGTAGACCAAAGCCACGACCAGGCCGAAGATCACGTGCCCAACCAGGCCGCCCATGAAACCCATGAGGCCGCCGTTCTTGAGCATGAAAAAGCCAGGGTCGGGAACGTCCCCGGACTTGATCCCGGCGTGCATCAGGGGCATCATGCCCATGGCCATCCCGACGATCAAAAAATGGACGACGCCGAACAGCGCGCCGCTGCCCAGGGTGGCGCTGCCGTATCCGGCGTCCCAGAGAAAGGCGTAGATAATGGCGAAAATGGAGCCCATCATTAAATGCATGACCAGGCCCATCATGCGGTTGCCGGGCGCGCCGAACATGCTGCCAAGCATTCCGGGCATGTCCATCTTGGGCATACCCATTTTGGGTCCCAGGGCCATGATGATGGTGATAACGATGGTGCCCGAGAGACCGGCGACAATTGCTGCAACGAAGTTCATTTTTATTTCTCCTCAAAAGAGTGGTGGATTATGTTTAATTGACGGAGAAAGGGCGTGTAATCTTACTTTGTTGGTGAGATATGTTGGGTTCGGGGCCGGCTGGGTGGATTGATGATTTATAATAAAACAAGATTAACCACCAAGTCACAAAGGCACGAAGAAAAACGAAAAACTTTGTGTCTTGGTGTCTTCGTGGTTTAAGGTAAATCTCTCCCTGAGCAAAGAGTTATGACCATGATGGGCGGGCGATTTCGTGCTAGAATCGATGGGCGATCAGGTCAACCGGTTGGAATATCCTGGTTGCACATCTAATGATAAGGAGTACATGACCATGAAGTTGCTCATTCTGGGCGGCACGGAATTCGTGGGACGCCATCTGGTGGAAGCTGCACTGGAACGCGGGCATGAGGTCACGCTGTTCAACCGCGGCCAGACCAACCCAGACCTTTTCCCCGACCTGGAGAAGCTGCGAGGCGAGCGGGACGGGAACCTGGAAGCGCTCAAGGGAGGCCGATGGGACGCGGTGATGGATACTTCCGGCTATGCGCCACGGGTGGTGCATGCTTCGGCCTCCCTGCTGGCGGAGGCCGCGGCGCATTACACCTTTATCTCCAGCGTCTCCGTATACGCGGATATGAGCGAGATCGGCCTGAATGAGGAGTCCGCGCTGGGCGAGTTGGAGGATAAAACGGTGGAGGAGATCACCGACAAGACTTACGGCCCGCTTAAAGCATTATGCGAACAGGTGGTTCAGAATGCTTTCCCAGAACGCTCGCTGATCCTGCGCCCGGGTCTCATTGTTGGGCCGCATGACCCCACCGACCGCTTCACCTATTGGCCCTGGCGGGTGGCTCAGGGTGGGGAGGTAGTAGCTCCCGGCGACCCGAATGCACGCACCCAGATCATTGACGCCCGCGACCTGGCCGAGTGGAGCATACGCTTGGTGGAGGCGGGCCAGACCGGAATTTACAATGCGGTTGGCCCCGACAGGCCGCTGACCCTGCGGTCGGCGCTGGTGACCGCCAAGGCCCTCACCGCCAGCGACGCCGCTTTCACCTGGGTGGATCGGATTTCTTGCTGGGGAAGGGCGTGGAACCGTGGAACGAACTCCCCCTATGGGATCCAAAGGAGGAGAGCGCGGGGATGAACCAGATCGACGTCCGCAAGGCCCTGGCTGCGGGGTTGAAATTCCGCCAATTGCTGGAGACCATCGCCGATACCCTGGAGTGGACAGAAACCAATCCGGAAGGTTTCATTTGTAAGGTAGGGATGAAACAGGAGAGGGAGGCGGAGATTTTGCAAGCCTGGCATGCGAGGGAGTTGAAAGTATAACGTTTGAACGTTTTGACATTGTGGAGGATGTGATGAAAAGAGGTAAGTATTTTGCCTTCCTGATGGGGTTGGTGTTGGGCTTGGCGGCTTGTGGCTCTGGGGGGCAGGGGGTTGGGCCAATTCCCAGCGTTATGGTGTTTCAAACTCCCTGGGAAACGCCTTTGGCTTCCGTTTCGCCTTCCGTTTACGGATACAGAGGGATGACGGTGACCTCGCTGCCCACCCGCCGCCCCACAGCCACCTGGGCGCCTTCCCGCACGCCGAGTCCAACAGCAACGCTGAGGCCCCTGGCTACTCTTACTCCACTGATGCCCCTGGCGGAGATTGGTTCTCCCACCTGGACGGGGATCGGGGACCCCTTGCTGCAACCCAACAGTAGGATCATCGGCGGGAATGCGACTCAGTTGGAAAAACTTGCCCGGTGGGGGAAAGGGGTTATCAGTGATATTGTCTACTCTGGCGATGGGCGATGGTTTGCGGTGGGTTCCAGCGCCGGGGCCTACGTATATTACGCCCAAGACTTGAGCAAGGATCCTCATTATATTTTCACCGGATCGCCGGTGTTTGAGATTGCCCTTAGCTCAGACGGGAGGGCGCTGGCTGTGGTATTGGAGAATGATACTATCCAGTTATGGCGGCTTGGGATGAACGGCGCATGGGAGATCGCCGGGGCTGTACCGGGTATAGCTCGTTGGGTTGATTTCTCACCTGACGACCAATTTCTGGCGGTCAATATAGCGATTGGTAGAATTAGCAGTTATAGATATAAATGGGGTGTCCAGCTCTGGCGGGTGAGTGATGGCGCTCCGTTTATGATGTTTCCCGGAGGAAAGTTTGTATTTTCCCCGGATGGCAGGCATCTTGCAATTAGCGCCGGAGATGATTATTCGAGCATTCATGTGAATATCCACCGGCTGCCTGATGGGGAGATCGTAAACACAATCTATGGCGAAGACAGCATTAGGAGCATAGCATTTGCCCCCGATAGCGCCACCCTGGCGATAGGAATAGAGCATGGCGAGGTTGAATTTCACCGGGTGGTGGATGGAGAATTGACCGGTCTGTTGGAGGCCCTGGATCCATATTACGTTATCATTCGTTCTCCTTGCGGCAGGGGCGGAGGCTGCGGGGGGGACTATGGCGAAGATACTGCTGATTGGTACCGGCCAGAGCCAGTCGAGATAGAGTTTTCTCCCACGGGCCAATTTGTCTTTGTCCGTTACATCTCCAAGGATGGTTCCCGAAAAATATTTTCTTATCTGTACCGCGCTTCCAATGGAGCGTTGCTGCGAGCATTTAGCGAGGAAATTGAGGGAACTGTCATTTCGCCAAAGGACGGCACGCTGGCCACAATAATGTGGAACCAGGGTCTGGTGCAGTTCTGGGGACTCGACGATGGGGTTTTGTTGGGCACCATTTATGGTTTTAATACCTACGTGCACGCCCTGGTCTTTTCTCCCGCTGGGAATGCAATGGCGGTTCGGTACTTGGATTCCATCCGAGTGCGCGCATTGAGGGATGGCGGGCAGTGGCAGCGGTTCGCGGAACCGAGCATCGCCTACAGCGCGGATGGGGAGAGGGTGGCAATTGGGAAAACGGACGGCACAATTGAAGTGCGAGATCTATCGAACATGTCGCTGATCCAAACACTAGAGGGACATAAAAAGGGCATTGTAAGTCTGGCTTTCTCTCCTTCAGGCGACCTTTTGATCTCTGCATCGCAGGATTGCACAACTCGGATATGGGACCTGGAGGAGGGCGTTTTCCTGCGCAATCCAGAAGATTATGTGGTTGAGGAATATTATTCCGCGGGGATACGGAAAGTCATTATGTCTCCCGATGGGCGGACATTTGCAGGTGTAGTTTGGGACGGGTATGGCGTGGGTCTTTGGCGGCTCAGCGACGGCGCGCTGCTGCATAAGTTTGATGCGGGGGGAGCAATCGCCTTCTCTCCCGATGGGCGTTTCATCGCCTTGGGCGCTGAAGTGCGGGACGTAGAAACCGGCGCAGTGGTCGTGCGGATGGACCTGCCAGATGATGATTACGTATCCAGCGTAGCATTTTCCCCGGATGGGACGCTGCTGGCGGGCGGTTCTAGCGATGGGTTGGTCTATATCTGGCGGGTGAGCGACGGCGAAATGCTGCACGTTTTGGAAGCCAATGAGGCGGGGAAATCTAATTATTCTTCCTGGGTCCGAGGTGTGATGAGCGTAACCTTCTCCCCCGATGGACGTTTCATCGCCGCCGGGGGCTATGACGGCACCGTACACGTATGGGGGGCGCTGCCGTGAGGCGAGTTTAACGTTTGAACGTTTATGGGGGGAGGAAGTGTTGGAGTCCAATAAAGTCTTAATGACAAACAGGCCAGAATTTATTCCTGGCCTGTTTAGGTTTAAAAATCAGCGCAGATCAGCGTTTATCCGCGTCCCATTCCGTCACGGCGCGATGGTTGGGGTGATCAAATCCCAGGTTAGGCCGCCGTCGGTGGTGTAGACCAGAGCGATCTCCTCGTCGGTTCTTGCCACGGCCCAGGCGGTCTGGTCGTTTACGAAGCTGAACTGGCCGTCCCAGAAGACGGTCTTGACCTGGGTCCAGGTCTGGCCGCCGTCTTGAGTTTTGTAGATGTCGCGTCCCAAGGCCCAGCCGACGCCGGGGCTGCTGAATTGCAGTTCCCCGCCGGGGTAGGGATAGGACTGCCAGGTCTGGCCGCCATTGCTGGTGGTATAGATATATTTCTCCTTCTCCTCTGAATAAGCGGTGTCAAAGCATTCCACCACCAGCGCGCCGGAGGAGGGCGAGAAGAGGGTGGGCGAATAGGAGGCGCAGAAGCGGTAGCGGGAGAACAGGCCGGGGTTGTCGGGGGGTTCGGGCAGTTCCAGGGTTTGCCAGTTCCGCCCGCCGTCGCCGGTGACCAGGACGATGGGGAGGATCGGCTCAGCATAAGGGCCGGTGCGCTCCTCGGTTATCCAGCCAGTGTCGGCGTTGGCGAAGGCCATCCCAGTGGTGTTGTAGCGGCTGAAGGGGACTTCGCTCCAGGTCGCTCCGCCGTCGGTGGTGCGGAACAGCGAATGGTCCCAATGCGATCCAGCGCCCACGCCCAGGAATTCAGCCAGGAACCAGCCGTTCTGGGCGTCGGCGAAGCGGATGGTGGGATAGTAATAATCGTAATACTTGCCCAAAAATAAAGAGTCGCTCACCGACCAGGTCTGGCCGCCATTGGTCGTGCGCCATATCCACACGGTACCGGGCGCGTAATCCGGCGAGTCGATGGCGACCCAGGCTCTTTGGGCGTCGAGGAACTCTCCAACAAAACCGATTTGTCCCCGGGTTTGGGCCTCATTGGTGTTCAGGGGGAAATGGCGGACGATCTTCCAGGTATAGCCTCCGTCGGTGGTACGGAGGACCAGATTGGGTTGGTCGCCGACGCCGCCCAACGCCCAGCCGGTGGAGGTAGTAATCATCTTGATGGTGTGGATGACGACCGAGTCGCCGGGATCGAGGGGATAGGGGGCGGAGGATTCGGTGGGCGGAGGGAAGGTCGGTTCGCCGGGCGCTCCGGTGGGCGGGGTGGGAGGCGCGGGGGGCGCGTCTGGAGGCAGCGTGGAGGTTGGCGGCGGCGGTGGGGTGGGATCCCCGGGTAACGCTTCGGTTGCTAACCCGGATGCTAGAAAGGTTGGTTGAGAGGGGTCGGTGGGGGCTGTCTCGGTTGTCCCGGAGGAGGCGCAGGCCAGCGCCGCGCTGATGAGCAGCGTCAGAGCCAGCAAAATAGGCAAGGTTTTCTTGTTTGGAGTTGACATCTTTCTCTCCTGTTTGAAATTAAGGAATTATCCAGACCGCATCGCGGCTGACTAGGCCATCGGCGATCAAGAGGATGGTGTAGTCAGAGCCGTAGGCGATGTAAAAGCCGTCATCGGTGAAGAACAGGATGTGTTGTCCGTCGGGACACCAGGAGGCATTGACGACGCTCTCGGTGTAGATCTGGCGGGGCGGGTTATCCAGACCGCCAAGCATATCGCCCACCCACATTCCATCGGGGTCGCCGAAGTTGCCGACCCAGAGCAATTGACCATCCCCGGTCGCCGCCAGGGGAACTCTATCTATGGGGGAATCGAGTTGAATCCACTCCCCGGTAGGACTCACAGCCTGGATGCCGAATTCGGTTTTGGTGAAGAACATACCGGAAGGCCCCGCATCCGGCAACCAGACCAGGTACTTGGGATCGTCATCCAGGATGCGGTAGGGCTGCGCGCCGCCGGGGCCGATGAAGTAAACGCCCATTTCTCCACCGGGGGAATAATCGGCGGCGTAATCGTCAATCAGCATCACCATGCTTGTGGCCTCGGGGTCCATGGCGACGTGGGTGAAGCAGTTCTCATAGATCATCCGCGAGTCTTTGGTCGCAATGTTGTAAGCGCGCAGATCGTGCGGGCCGCAAGAAGCGTTCCAGGAGTGGACGACGAAGGTGGTATTGTCCAGCCAGCCGACCAGCATCTCGCCGCCGCTGCCGCTGGGATCGTAGAGGGTGGTGACATCGCCGTTGGTCTGGGCGGCCCAGACGCCAGCCATGCTGTAGCCCGCGCCGCTGCCCGTCGAGTTGACCCCAAAGTGCAGGATGTACTTGCCATCGGGGGACCAACTGGGGTTGATGCCTTCGGCGGGGCCGCTGGTCAGGCGGGTGATCTGGCCGTCGGCGGGGGTGTAGATGTAGAGGTCGGAGGAAGGCCCGTCCATAGCGCCCATGAAGGCCAGGGCGCTCCCGTCCGGCGACCAGGCCATGGTCTGCTCCCCCCCGATGGCGACGACGGCTTCTGCGGGGCGCAGGGGGTCTCCGGGGGTGGGTTCCAGTTCGGGGGAGATCAAGGGGGTTGAGAACAGCCCGCCATCCGGGAGGGAGAGGACGTTCAGGGTCAGCTCGTAGAAACCGTCCCCGGTGGCGGAGATGTAGGCCAGTTGGTCCCTCCCTGGGGAGAGGCCTTCATTGAGATAGTGGTATTTTGAGTTGGGGATGCTGTTGAGCAGGGTCAGGCCGGAGCCGTCTGGGTTGACCGCCCACATGCCCGCCTCGGTGGAGAAGACCATCCAGGGGCCGGAGGGCGAGAGGGCGGCTTCGGGGATGCCCTGGGTGGGCGGCGCGTCGGTCGCGCCGGGCGGTGGATCAATGGAATCGGGCGGGGCGGTGGGCTGCGTCCCGTCGGTTTGGGACGGATCGGTGGGTTGAGTATCGTCGCCGGGGGGTGAGGTGGGGGCTTGGGCGGTGGGCAGGCATGAGAGTAGGATGAGGGCAAGGGTGAGGAAAAAGATTTTTCTTTTCATAGAGTCGTCTCCTTGGATGATTGGGGTTGTTGCTGTGGCAGTATTATATCAGGGGAGTGTGGGATAATGAGGTTGACAGGTTGAACAAGGCATTCAACCACGCCCGGTATGTGTACATGGGGAGATAAAAATCAGAAATCCCAAATTAGCTAAGGTTCAATAGATCGTGGGCGAAAGCATCAAAGTATCTAAGAATTCGTATAATCTCTTCTCTCGATTTGAAACGGTGGGCAGCGTCACTCGCACGACAATAAATTGCACGGACCAATCTCTCGACCATTTCATCGAGATTTACAATCTGTTCAGTCACCTTCTGTTCTTTAGAACCTGCGTTATGTTGTCCGAGAATATATCTTACCCTCTGCCTCTGAGTCGGGCCAGACGTATTCTTGTCCTGTTCATACCACGATTGGCTAATAACATCAACATCAGGGGCTAATTTTTGTAGCAAAATGGATATCAGATGCCGGATTTCGTGAGCAGTTCCAACCCAGGATAGGCGAGACTGATCATTGATATCCATTTTCACTTGAGCATAGCAATTAGCAAGAGGTTCCGATATTTGCAGAAGCGCATCATAGATTTTTTCGTGGGCGATTTGTGTGGCCCCATTAGTATATATAATATATTTTTTTTCTAAGTCGGCTCTTGACTTAGGGTTAATTCTGATAGTGTCACTTGACCCCTTTACGGTTTGGGTATCCTTTCGTAGTGCGACCACCAGACGCGTCGAGTTTTGCTTGCCATATCCAGCGTTTTCAATTTGGCGACAGATTTCTGCTATTGTCATTCCTGAAGATGGATCAGTGAGACTATTGAACCAAATGAGCGCAACGGCTCGCTCCGCATGGGTGATTTTTTGGGTAGCCAGGTTTCTAAGAAATTCTATCTCGTTCATACGATGAAACCCTTAGTTGAAAGACGGTACTTGTTTCAGACAATAAGCTCTGGCAAGCTCAAGAGCCTTGGAAATCTTAGCCGGATTTAGCGATATAATTCTACCGCGCTTTTGGAGCCATGCGCAGTTTCTAATCCCACGCCCCGGATTTTTATCGCTCATACTTATCGTGCCTAAAACAGCTTGCCCCTCAAAGTTAGTTGGGAGTTCCATGGTCGAATGTCGTTGCCACAAAACAAGTAAAGTTAACGCCAATATCAAAGGCGGTACAGCGTTGGGGCCTCTTTTCGGAGTCTCCTTCTTCAGTGCTTCCCAATACAATGGGTCCAGGTGAATGTATGGAGGCTCCAGTGATGGGCGGCAGGCACCAATCAACTCGTCAGTCGATATTTTTAACTCGTCAGAGAATTGCTGTATGGATTGTTGAGGATTTAATGTACTACCAGGGGGAGGGGTGATAAGTAACGGATCTTCACTGGCTGGGGGAGGGGTTCCCGAAGAAGCCAGGTGGGTGCCCCGATTTATAGCAGCCAGAACGTCTTGCCATAACTGAATGTTTTCTGACTCAGCTATTGTTTTGTCATCTGCTTGTAAGATTACGCGTAGCTTAGCTTTTACTTCCATTGTATTACTCCTGCAACGAGGCATTGTTAGTGGCAACC
>CBDUUP010000184.1:0-8744 GCA_965370435.1 uncultured Anaerolineales bacterium
CACCCTGCCTGTGATAAGGGCGGGGGATGCGGGTCAATCTCCCACTCACCACTATCCACTCATTATACCCACCCAACTCTAATTAAGCAAATCTACATTTTCTTAATTCCCCCCGTTGACACCCCCCAAACACCGAGTATAATACCCCCTGTGCTAATAAACCCAGAAATCACCCTTGAACCAACCCCTCCTGCAATCCTTATTTTACCCAAGGAGAACAACCCCCTATGAGTTCCCAACCCCCTCCTGAAAACCAAGACCCTAAAAACCCCCACATCCCCCCAGACCTGCAGCCCATCGTCAAACTTAACGTCCTCGACAAGGTCTACAACTGGGGCCGCCGCTTCTCCGTCTGGCCCATGTTCTTCGGTCTCGCCTGCTGCGGCATCGAAATGATCGCCACCGCCGCCAGCCGCTTCGACTTCGCCCGCTTCGGCATGGAAGTCATGCGCGCCAGCCCCCGCCAGGCCGACCTGATGATCGTCTCTGGCACCGTCACCAAAAAGATGGTCCCCCAGATCGTCCGCCTCTACAACCAGATGCCCGAACCCAAGTACGTCCTGGCGATGGGCGCCTGCGCTTCCGGCGGCGGGCCTTTCAAGGAAGGCTATTCTGTCGTCGCCGGGATTGACAAATACCTCCCTGTGGATGTATACGTCCCCGGCTGCCCTCCCACTCCTCAAGCCTTGTTAAACGGCTTCATCGCCCTCCATGATAAATTCGATACCGAATCCATAAAGAGTTTGCGCTGGTACAAGGAGAAAGGCATCCCTGAAGTCCCCATCCCCGTTCTCGGCCCCGACTTGATGGACACCCGCGACTACGACCGCATCAAAGCCTACGAACCCGCCCCGGAAGAACCGGCCGGTGAAGAGGCATAACGGAGGATACCCATGACAGAAGAAACTACTACCAAAGACAATATCGAAACCCGTTTCCCCTCCGGCGTCAGCAAAGACGAACGCCCTGGATACCAGGGCTACCTGGTCGAACCTGGCAAACTCATCGAATTCGCCACCGCCCTCCGGGATGAAATGGGCTACGACTACCTCTCCTCCGTCACCGCCGTGGACTATCTCCCCGACGGCCTGTTGGAAGTCGTCTACCACGCCTACAAGTCCACCGGAGGCCCTGAACTGGTTTTCAGCGTCCAGACCCCCCGTGAGAACCCGGTGGTCCCCTCTCTTTACGGCCTCTACCCCGGCGCAGACTTCCAGGAGCGCGAAGCTTACGACCTGATGGGCGTCATTTTTGAAGGCCACCCCAACCTCACCCGAATCCTCACCTGGGACGGCTTTCAAGGCCACCCCCTCCGCAAGGACTGGCAAGAGCCTTTCTTCGAGGAAGACCTCAAGCCCTTCAAGAACCGCTGGCCCGGCGGCGAGGTCTACCGCATAGAAGACCATAACCCCTTCGGCAAGAATGTCCGCTATCCTGAAGGCTTTGACCCCCACACCTGGGAAGGGGACGTAGATAAGGAGATCTACGACAAGCTGGAGCGCACCGACCAGGGGAACGGCAATGGCCGCCTCCAGACCGACAACGTGGTCGTCAACATGGGTCCCCAGCATCCCTCCACCCACGGCGTGTTCCGCGCCGTCGTCACCCTGGACGGCGAGACCATCGTGGATATGGAGCCGGTGATGGGCTACCTCCACCGCAACCACGAGAAGATCGGCGAGCGCAATACCTACCTCCACAATATGCCCTTCACCGACCGCCTGGACTATATCTGTTCCATGAGCAACAATTTCGGCTATGCCCTGGCGGTAGAGAAACTCATGGGCGACAAAGTCAAACCCCCAGAGCGCGCTGAATACATCCGCGTCATCATGGCCGAATTGACCCGCGTCGTCAACCATTTCTGGGCCATCGGCTTCTTGCTCAACGACATGGGCGCATTCTTCACCCCCGCCCTCTACGGCATCAAAGAGCGCGAACTGATCCTCGACATCTTTGAAGCTACCGCCGGTTCCCGCATGATGTGCAACTATTTCCGCTTTGGCGGCGTAGCCCGTGATTTCCCCCCCGGCGTCTTTGATTTCCTCAAAGACCTGGTCAACGAACGCCTGCCCCGCAAATTCGAAGAGTTCGACGCCTACCTCACCAACAATGAGATCGTCCGTCACCGTCTGGAAGGCGTAGGTGTGCTGACCCCCGAGGAAGCCATCGCCTACTCGGTGGCCGGCCCGGTCCTGCGCGCCTCCGGCGTCCCCTACGACGTCCGCCGCGCCGATCCCTACAGCATCTACGACCGTTTCGATTTCGACGTGGCCGTTCGCTACCACGGCGATTCCTATGACCGCTTCGCCGTCCGCATTGACGAGATCCGAGAGAGCATCAAGATTCTCCAGCAGGCCGTCCGCGACATCCCCGAAGGCGAGATCATGGCGGGCAAGAACCCCTACCAGGTGCGCGTGCCTGCCGGTGAGGCTTACGGCCGGGTCGAAGGCCCTAAAGGCGAATTGGGCTTCTACGTCGTCTCCAACGGCAAGGCCAACCCCTGGCGTTACCACGTCCGCGCCCCCTCTTTTATCAACCTTACCCCTATGGGCAAAATGTGCCGGGGCCAAAAGGTCGCCGACCTGGTCGTCATCCTCGGTTCTATTGACATCGTGCTGGGCGAGACCGACCGCTAGGGTCTTCCCGCTAATATACGGAGAATCATATGTTTGGTAAAGGCATTCTAAAAGGCTTGAGCATTACCTTCAAACACTTCGTCGACACCTATGTCGACGATATCCGCTGGTGGGGTCGCAAGTACTACAAGGACGAAGGCATCGCCTACCGCCAGAGCAAAGACACCCGCGGCATCTTCACCGTCCAATACCCCGAAGAGAAGATCCCCGTCCCCGAAGAATTTCGCTTCATTCCCTTCCTGATCTACGACCTCGGCGAGGACGGGGAGAAGATCCACCGCTGCACCTCCTGCGGAATCTGCGCCAAGGTTTGCCCGCCCCAGTGCATCTGGATCGAGCGCACCAGCGACCCCAAGACCGGCCGCCCCGTCCCCGAACCCAAAGAGTTCTACATTGACATTGACATCTGCATGAACTGCGGCTACTGCGCCGAATACTGTCCCTTCGACGCCATCAAAATGGACCACGACTACGAGTTGGCCTCCTACGACCGCACCACCGCCCACATCTATGACAAGGAAAAGTTGTCCAAGCCCACCTCCTACTACGCCGAGATACGCCCCCTGAACTTCCAGCGCGAAGAAACCGCCCGCGCCGAAGAAGCCGCCGCCAAAGCCGCCAAAAAAGCCGAACGCGAAGCCAGAGCACAGGCCAAAAAATCCAAAGAATAAAAGAGATAACACAGGCAATTGGCGCAATGTTCCAGTCGCCTGTGTTACCATCCCATCGCCTAATTCGACTACTCCGACCACTCAGACCACTTAGACCACTTAGACCACTCAGACTCGTCCAATGTATAACCGAGATACCGAACTCATCTTTCCCTCCCGCGTCATCCCTGCATTGAGCAGCCTGAGAGGGAAAAAATGGAAAACCCTGGTCGAACAGATCATCACCCAACAGCCCGGTGAGATAGATCACCTGGCCTTCGTCCTGCTCATGGTCCGTTTGGCCGGATGCGTAAATTGCCACGCCGATTCCTACCGCGCCATGCGCGGCTGCACCCTTTGCGCCAAACAAGCCGTAAAACGCTTCCGCGGCGACGACCAGGAAATGTTCGCCTCCTTTTCAATCGCCATCGAGCAAGTTGAACAATTCGTCGCCAACCACAAAGAACCCCCGCCTTCATAGGCGCCCGCCTCCATAAGCGCCCACCCACGTAGGGGCGGACCGATGTCCGCCCTTTGCGCCAAACAAGCCGTAAAGCGCTTCCGCGGCGACGACCAGAAAATGTTCGCCTCCTTTTCAATCGCCATCGAACAAGTTGAACAATTCGTCGCCAACCACCAAGAACCCCCACCCACGTAGGGGCAGGCCTTGTGCCTGCCGGATCCTGAGCATGTCAAAAGATGTGCCTACCCCGGCCTTGTGCTCCATTCCTGTCATTCCGAGGAGGGCAGCTTCATCGTCCGACGAGGAATCTCTGTGAACACCGCCACCTCATGACATAATATGAAATACCATCACCCCACTTCCGTTGGGGCGGACCGATGTCCGCCCCGGCGCGCTAACAACATTTTGAATTTAAAGGTATACCCATAAAATGACCCCTCAACCCCCCACCCAAGAAACCATCCTCGCCGCCCTATCCAAAGTCCAAGACCCCGAACTGGGTAAAGACCTGGTCACCCTGAAAATGATCCGTGACCTGACCATAGACGGCCCCGCCGTCAGCTTCACCATCATGCTCACCACCCCCGCCTGTCCCCAAAAGGATCATATCGAAACCCAGTCCCGCCAGGCAGTCGAATCCCTCACCGGCGTGGAGTCGGTTACCATCAAGATGGACGCCGACGTCCCCGGCGCCACCCAGCCCGACCTCCCCATTAAAAATGCCCTCGCCATCGCCTCCGGCAAGGGCGGCGTGGGCAAGAGCACCGTCGCCGTCAACTTGGCGGTCTCCCTCGCCCAGAGCGGCGCCCGCGTCGGCCTCATGGACGCCGACATCTACGGCCCCAACATTCCCACTATGATGGGCCTCGACCGCCTGCCTCCCGCCCAAGAGGGCGGCATCGTCCCCGGAGAAGCCTACGGCGTCAAAGTAATGTCCATCGGCTTCATGGTCAAGCCCGATCAACCCATCATCTGGCGCGGCCCCATGCTCCACGGCGTCATCCGCCAATTCATCCATGATGTCATATGGGGCCAGTTGGACTACCTCATCATTGACCTTCCCCCCGGCACCGGAGACGCCCAACTCAGCCTGGCCCAGACCCTGCCCCTCACCGGCGGTTTGATCGTCACCCTGCCCCAAAAAGTCTCCCTCGAAGACGCCCGCCGCGGCCTGGAGATGTTCCGCCAACTGGAAGTCCCCATCCTCGGCGTCGTGGAGAACATGAGCTACCTCGAACTCCCCAACGGCGAAAAGCTGGAAGTGTTCGGCGCCGGAGGCGGTGAATCGCTTGCCGAAGCCGCCAATGTGCCATTTCTTGGTAAAATACCTATGGACCCGGCTGTCCCCATCGGCGGAGACAACGGAAAACCCATCGTTGTTGCCAACCCCGACTCCTCCGTCGCCCAGGTCCTCACCGCCCTCGCCGGAGACCTGGCCGCCCGCATCAGCCTCTCCGCCATCAAAAAACAATCCGACCTCATCCCCATCAACATCGTTGGATAACGTAGAACCAAACTAACCAACTACCAAACTAAATAACTACCCAACTACCTCTTATGGCAAAAAAAATCGTCGGCCTCCGTTTCCAGAATATCGGCAAGCTCTACCACTTCGATGCCTCCAAAGTTCCCGATCTCGTGCCGGGCGATTTCGCCGTGGTTGAGACCACCCGCGGCATCCAATTGGGAGAGATCGTCAATATATTAGATAAACCTCCCAAACCCGTGAGCGGCGGTTGGAAGAACATCCGCCGCAAAGCTACCCCCACCGACCTATCCATGCGCCAGACCTGGCAGAAAAGGGAAGTTGAAGCTACCGCCAACTGCCGCGCCAAAGTGAAAGACCTCCGCATGGAAGGGGTGAAGATCGTCACCTCCGAATTCTCCTTTGATGGCAAGCGATTGACCTTCCTCTACAGCAGCGAAGGCGAAGAGCGGGTGGATGTATCCAAATTACGGAGCGCCATGAAGCGCGCCCACCGTAACACCCAGGTGGAGATGCGCCAGATCGGACCCCGCGACGTAGCCAAAATCATTGGCGGTATGGGCGCCTGCGGCATGGAGATCCGTTGCTGCTCTCAGTTCCTCACCGAGTTCAGCCCCATCTCCATCAAAATGGCCAAGGCCCAGGAAATCTCCCTCACCCCCTCCGAGATCACCGGCATGTGTGGACGCCTGCGCTGCTGTTTGGTCTATGAATACAAGCAATACCAGGAAGCCCGCAAAGGCCTCCCCAAACGCGGCAAAAGAGTCATAACCGCGAAAGGGGAGGGCAAAGTCATCAGCGTGAACCCTCTCAAAAAGCAAGTGACCGTCCTGATCCCCGAAGTAGGCCGAGTCGATTTCGCCCACGACGAAGTCGAACCCTGGAAAGAACTCCAAGCCCTACGCCAAAAAGCCCAAGAACCCTGCCCCCGCCACCCCCAAGGCGGCTGCAACTGCGCCAAAAATAAAAAGCAGCCCAATAAGAAGAAACCTAGATCGTAGCGGATGTAATTCAGTTTTGGGATGATTAGCGCTTCTATCCACCAACAACTGAAAACCCCGCCCCTCGGCTGACCAAAAATCATCTTTTAGTCGGCGAAGGCCGACTTCGTAAATGTTCGTGCGACTTCAGTCGCCCAACGCCTCCCCAAATCCACCGCGAACAACGCCCCAAAAGTTTTTCTCCCTTCTCCCTGCTAGGGAGAAGGGCCGGGGATGAGGGTTGGCCCGAAAGGCCGACTTTGTAAATGTTCGTGCGACTTCAGTCGCATAGTCTTCCCCACCTTCATCACAACCTAACAACTCCTTTATCTTTCTTGAATCTCTTTCCCCTTGACACATAGACAATTATCAATATAATATTGTATTGATACATATCAATATACTTGTAATATTGGTTAACAAATTCCTGCCACAAGGAGCATTGAAATGCCACCCCCTGAACAATCATCCACTGGTCCCGCCATCCTCCCCGCCACCAGCGCCATCACCCTCGCAGATCGCTGGGATCACTTCCTCGTTCGCATTGGCGTGAATCGCATGGATCATCAGGTCGAGCCGGGTCTCTACGCTCTCGGCAGCCCCACCCCCGATTCCCCCGTCTTCGTCACCGCCAACTACACCCTCAGCTTCGACGCCCTCCGCGCCTCCCTCCCCGGGATGGACAGCTACATCCTGGTTCTAGACACAGATGGGATCAACGTCTGGTGCGCCGCAGGCAAAGGGAGCTTTGGCACTGACGAGTTGGTCAATCGCATCGAAGTCACCAACCTCAAAGATGTGGTCAACCACCGAGTCATCATCCTCCCCCAACTAGGCGCGCCCGGCATCGTTGCCCATGAAGTGAGAAAGCGCTCCAAGTTCAAAGTTGAATACGGCCCCGTTCGAGCTTCAGATCTGCCCGAATATATGAAGACCCGCCAGGCCACACCCGAGATGCGCAAGATACGCTTTCCCCTCCTTGACCGTGCCGTCCTGATACCCGTTGACTTTGGCTATGGGCTTCCTGCTGTAATTTGGATGATCGCTGCCATTCTCCTGACTCAATGGTTGGACGTCGGCTACGCCTCCCGATTGGCCGCCGCCTTCCTGGCAGCCATCCTCTCCGGGATCGTCCTATTCCCCCTCCTGCTCCCCTGGCTTCCCACCAAAGACTTTGTCACCCAAGGATTCATCCTGGGCTGTTTGGTCACCCTCCCCTTCGTTTTTTCGACGCTTCAAAGCAGCCCGACCGGTGTGACTTGGCAGCAGATAGGAATAGCCATCGCCCTCATGCTGGTCTGTCCTCCGGTGACCGCCTACGTATCCTTCAATTTCACCGGCGCCACCACCTTCACCTCCCGCAGCAGGGTGGGTCGTGAAATTGAGAAATACATCCCCATCATCGTGTGGATGTTTATCATCGGAATCGTCCTGAACATTGCCTTGTTCCCCTTTGTCCTGTTTGGAGGAGTATCATGAACTTCGTCTCTGAGTTGAACACCCTTCAATATGACCCCGCTAAATGCACCGGCTGCGGGATGTGCGTGGCCGTTTGCCCCCATGCGGTCTTTGCCATGAACACCCGCGTAGCAAAAATAGTCAACCCCGACGCCTGCATGGAATGCGGAGCCTGCCAGCTAAACTGCCACCCAGGCGCCGTCATGGTGGAAAGCGGCGTCGGCTGCGCCCAGGCCATGATCGCCGCCGCCCTCTCCCGCAGAAAACAACCCGCCCAACCCGAACCCGCCTGCGGCCCCCAACCCACCTGCGGCTAATAACATCAATCCCATCAGTGGATATATCCTGATCTTCTCCTTCGTAGGGACGCAGCATTCCTGCGTTCCTACACACCCAATCCTCAATCATCACTCTCCTACCATTTCAGTAGGGGCAGACCTTGTGCCTGCCCCTCTTTGTGTATGTTAATTTGTCATTCCGAGCGCCCCACAGCGCCAATAACGCCGTTCAGTGGAAAAGATACACCCCCTCTTCCGTAGGGGCAGGGTCATCCCGCCCCGGCGCGCCAACACTCATAATCATGTCCAAAACCCTGAAGTTTCTTAGTAGAAGGGCAGCCTCCCCGCCCAATCCTGTGCGAAGCTTCCTGAGCCTGCCGAAGGAAGCTTGCCCTGAGCCAGCCGAAGGGAAGGAATCTCTATAACCACAGCATATCAAGACACCACTTAAAAATTTGCCCCCACCCTTTTTGTCGCTGAGACCAAGAATGAAATCTCCGTGAACTTAGGCTAAAAAAATCAGCGAAAATCCGCGTTCATCCGCGTCCCTCACTCCCGCCTTCATCAAAACCTAATAAGACCATCATCAAAACCAAATACCTTTAATGCAATAATGGGTAGGATTCAATCTTCCTTCACCAAAACTAAATAAATATCTCCAAGGAGATCTATGTCCAACCCAACAAAACTTCTCTTGGGAATCCTGCTTCTATTGGTTATGACCGGATGCAACTCCCCAGAAACCCCTACCCTAACCCCGCCTCCCACAGCCACCGCCACCCCCGAACCC
>CBDUUP010000185.1:0-8595 GCA_965370435.1 uncultured Anaerolineales bacterium
GACATCATCAACCGCCTGGAGCCTCTGGCGGAGGCGGCCAAAATCACACTGGAGACTCAGGCCGACGCGGCCCTCAAGTCCATTGAATTGGATAAAAGCCTGATGGTACGCGTGCTCCATAATTTAGTGGATAACGCCATCAAGTTCACCCCCGACGGTGGAAATGTAAAATTATGGGCTAGAGCAAACAGCAAGGACGAGGTAGCCTCAATCCTATTCGGGGTGAGCGATACAGGACCGGGAATCCCTCCGGATGAAAAAGATCAGATATTCAAAAAATATCACCGAATCCCATCAATAGAAGGCCGACGAATCGGCACCGGCCTGGGGCTTTCTTTTTGCAAACTGGTGGTGGAAGCGCACGGCGGGGAGATTTGGGTGGAGAGTGAGCTGGGCAAGGGGAGCGACTTCATCATGCGCCTGCCCATTTAGGTGGATCTAGGATAACGCTCAAGAATATTGGTGGGAAGATGGGATGAGTTTAAGGGGTTGTTGAAACGATCTTACTTATGACGATTGATAATGTAGAAGGCCAAATCTTCCAATGCCTGGCGCTCCACACCGTCGGGAAATTCGTCTAGCAGTTCGATGCCGCGGTGAATGAACTGCTCCGCCTCTTCAATCGATTTCTCAATTGCGCCACTCTGGCGAATGGCCTTAATTAGTCGGGACATACGATTTTGGTTGTTGCCATCCCCATTCAACACCGCTTCTATGTCCGAGTTATCGGGATGGTCTTCTATAAAATATAAGGTAGGTAAAGTGACCAAGCCCAGACTAAGATCGTAAGCGACCGGTTTGCCAACTAGGGTTTGTTCTCCGGTGAAATCCAGAATATCATCCATGATCTGGAAGGCCATACCAATCTCATAACCATAACGGCGGACGGTCTGGGAAATATCATCGTCTACCGGGCTGAGGGTAGCCGCGGCGGAAGTAGCCAACTCAAACATCGAGGCGGTTTTGGCATAAATCCGCTGATAGTAATCCTCTCGGCTGGACATCCCCTGACCGTCTAGCATTTGTACCATTTCCCCATTTACAATAGTGGTCAGCGTTTCAGCAAATGAGTACATCAATTCGGTGGAAGCAGTTTCAGATGCCAGTTTGGCAGCGCGGGCAAAGATAAAATCACCCGTCAACACGGTGGCGGAGGGCGACCACTGAGCGTTGATGGTTGCCATGCCGCGCCGGAGAAGCGAGCCATCAATCAAGTCATCATGCACCAGGGTGGCAGTATGGAGCAGTTCAATCGCGGCCGCTAACGTAACGAGGCGATCTTGGTCAGCCCCCAACATCCTGCCAGTGAGCAGGGCGACAGCGGGACGAATACGCTTGCCGCCGGAGGAAAGCAGCTTATTCATGGCGGCCTTTAAATCAGGATGGTATCCATCCGCCTGGGAACGCATACGCTCCTCAACCAGGTGTATAGATTCTTGCACAGGGGTTAAGAAATCAACAGTAGTCAAGAGATAACTTCCCAATTGAACAGCCGGGCCGCATTCGCAGTAGTACTCTCGGCGATTTGAGACAATGGCTGTTCATGGAGTTCGGCGATCCTCTCAGCCACCAGGCGGACGTAGGCCGGTTCATTCCGGCTTCCCCGCCGCGGGTGAGGTGTTAGATAAGGCGCATCGGTCTCAATCAGCAATCTCTCCAGAGGCAAAGCGCTTACTGCATTATGCAATTCAGTCGCTTTGCGGAATGTCACCGGGCCGGAAATACCAAAAAAGAAATTTAGCTCAAGCGCTTTTCTGGCTACATCTTCTTCTCCAGAAAAGGAATGCAGCACGCCGGGCCGCCCTTCCTCCTGGAATGGAGCGGATGAAAACTGTACCTGCCAAGCAGCCAACATTTCCATCATGTCGGAACTGGCCTGGCGATTGTGGATGACAACCGGGAGACCAAGTTCCCCGGCAAGTTCCAACTGCTGTTGGAAAACTCGCCGCTGGATGTCTGGGGGCGCCCAGTCCCGATAGTAATCCAGGCCAATCTCGCCAATGGCGACCACTTTGGGATGCTGGGCCAGTTCCCGTAACGCAGCCATAGTATTACCATCCCAGGTAAGGGCGCTGTTGGGATGAACGCCAACCGCTGCATAAACCTGAGGATGTGCATCTGACAATTCTAAAGCCCTCCGGCTGGATGTCAAGTCTATACCAGGGTTCAATATCTTGATCAGACCTGCATCTTCAGCCCGGGCGAGAATTTCAGCGCGATCTTTATTAAAGGCCTTGAAGTCGAGATGGCAGTGAGTGTCGGTCAGGTACACCAATTACGTGATCCCAGCAATACGCAATCCATCGGCCAAAATATCCTGCACTTTGTCTCTATGGGTGGTTTCGCAATAGACGCGCAGGATCGGCTCAGTGCCGGAAAAACGGATCAACAGCCAACCGCCGTCCTCCAGCCTGAATTGATATCCGTCAATGGTGAGCAACTCGGTGACTTTCAAGCCGCCGATTGTAGCGGGGTTGGCGTTCAAGATACGGTCAATTCGTGCCTGCCGGTCGCCGCTGAAAGGCGTGTCGATCCGGTCGTAGTAATGGGCGCCGATCTTGTCGAATAGCAGTTCAAGTAATTCAGAGGGCTTGCGATCCAGCTTGACCATCATGTCCAAGAGGTAAAGGCCGCCGAGAATTCCGTCCCGTTCGGGGACATTGCCGCGGAAGGCATACCCGCCAGATTCTTCCCCGCCGATCATGGCGTCAACTTCGATCATTATGGGCGCAACGTATTTGAATCCAACGCCGGTCTCATACACGGGCACATCGTACATCTCGCCCAGCTTGTTGAGCATGGTCGTAGTGGAAAGGGTTTTGACGATAGGCCCTCTCTCCCCGCGCACCTCAAGCAAATAATAAGCCAACAAGCCATACACCCGCAGTTGGTTGATGAACTGGCCGTGTTCATCTCCCAGGCCAACCCGGTCCGCGTCGCCATCCAGGATGATGACCACGTCGGCCCCTTGCTCCACCGCGGCGGCTAATCCGGCGTCTACGTTAGGCGGGATGGGTTCGGGGCGTTTCATCTCTGGGAATATGGGATTGCGGGTATTATGCACCTCAAGGATGCGGGTCTTGCCGCCCTCCAAGAGAGCGGGGAACCAACCCGCGCCATTGCCCCACATCGAGTCCACCATGACGGTGAATCCGGCATCCTTGATGGGCTGCAAATCGATCAATTCCTTCACGTGCTCGACGTATGCGGGCACAGGGTCGAAGATTTCCACCAGACCCTGATCCTCGGCATCGGAAAAGGACATTCGCTTCACGCCCTCAACAGAAGGCGGAATAAGAGCTTCAATTTCATTCAAGACCTCTGGGTCAATCGCGCCGCCATGCTGGTCGCGGACTTTGAAACCATTGTCTCCTGGAGGGTTGTGCGAAGCGGTGATATTCACCGCGCCGACGGCGCCCTTTTCAACAACCGAATAAGAAATCACCGGGGTAGGCGTTGGGGCATTGGTCAGATGCACCTTCAGCCCGTTGGCCGCCAGAACTTCGGCAGCGGCCGCGGCGAAATTTTCAGAATGGAATCGCTTGTCATAGCCAACAACCACCCATTTTCCTTGATGGTCGTGAGCCAGCAAATAAGACGCGAATCCCTGCGCGCAGCGCCTTAAACTGTCAAAGGTATACATATCAGCGATCTTTCCCCGCCATCCATCGGTGCCGAATTTAATAGGTTGGGACATCAAACCTCCGAAAAGTGAGAATCATAACAATGGCTATTATATCAAGGGAACTAGCATAGGGGAATAGGTTGTACGATTCTTAATCGCCCTCTTTTTGTCCAAATCAGGATATAATCAACAGCATGGCAACCGACACAAAAACCTATCTGGATCACGCCGCCACCACGCCGATTGACCGGCGGGTGGTCGAGGCGATGCAGCCATATTTCAATCAGATGTATGGCAACCCTTCCTCGGTGCATTCGTTCGGGCAGCAGGCCGAGGCCGCTCTGGAACACTCTCGGGAGACGATGGCGCAAGCTATGAACTGCAAGCCCCATGAAATCATCTTCACCTCCTGTGGTTCGGAAAGCGACAATTTGGCCTTGCGTGGGGCGGCATTCTCCGCTCGGAAAGAGCGGGAAGCCAAATATATCATCACCACCCCGGTCGAGCACCACGCCGTCACCCACACCGCTCAACAACTGGCGGACTTGCATGGCTTCATTATTGAATATTTGCCGGTAGACGAGTATGGGATGGTAAATCCTCAAGATGTGGCTGATATGCTGTGTGAAAGCACGGCGATTGTTTCGATCATTTATGCCAACAACGAAATCGGCACGGTGAATCCCCTCGCTGAAATAGGCGCTATCTGCCGTGAACGGGGTATCCCTCTGCATACCGACGCGGTGCAGGCCGCCGCTTACCTGCCGCTTGACGTGCAAGAATTGCAGGTTGATCTCATAGCGATTGGAGCGCATAAATTTTACGGACCGAAGGGCGTGGGGGCCTTGTACGTCCGGGAGGGGATTTCCTTGCTCCCTGCGCAGACCGGGGGCGGGCAGGAATATGGGCTGCGGGCCGGGACGCAAAACGTCCCCTACATCGTCGGGATGGCAGAGGCTTTACGTCTGGCGCAGGCGGAGCAAGAGGAAAACATCAACCAACTTCTCCCCATGCGCGACCGGCTGATCGGGCAAATCCTGGAGGAAATACCGGACAGCCAACTGACCGGGCATCCTAAGCAGCGGCTGCCCAACCATGCCAGTTTCGTATTCGAGGGCGTGGATGGCAACGAACTGTTGATGATGCTTGACCTGGAAGGTTTTGCTTGTTCCTCCGGTTCGGCTTGCAAGACCGGCGACCCCGAACCCTCGGATGTACTGACCGCGCTTAAGTTGGAGCGCAGTTGGGGGTTGGGTTCGCTTCGGGTAACACTGGGCCACAGCACTGCGCCGGAGGATATTGACGCATTCTTACAGGCCCTGCCGGATCAGGTCGCAAAACAGCGGGAGCTTAATAGAAACTAAGATGACCGAAGAAACCAAGCGAGTCGTCGTCGCTATGAGCGGCGGCGTGGACAGTTCCGTTGCTGCCGCCCTGCTGGTCGAACAGGGCCATGAGGTCATTGGAATGATGATGCGCCTCTGGACTGAGCCGGGCGCCGAGGCTTACAATCGCTGCTGCACGCCGGAGGCGATGGCGTTGGCGCGCCGGGTGGCCGCTCATCTAGAGATCCCTTTCTACGCTGTAGACGCTCAAGAAGCATTTCACGATATAGTGGTGGACTATTTCATCAACGGCTATGCGCAAGGCGTGACTCCCAACCCCTGCCTGTCTTGCAACCGTCACATCCGGTGGGAGTATCTACTCGACCGGGCGATGGCGATGGAAGCGGAATATTTTGCCACCGGTCATTACGCCCGCCTCCGCCCCACGGAGACCGGAGGCGTCCAACTCCTGGCGGCGGTTGACCAGAGCAAGGACCAATCTTACGTCTTGAGCGTGTTAGGTCAGGACCAACTCCGGCGAACCATGTTCCCTCTGGGATACTATACTAAGGTTGAGGTCCGAGATTTGGCGAGAGATTTCAAGCTGCCAGTGGCTGAACGCGCCGACAGCCAGGATCTTTGCTTCCTGGGAAATGGCAGTTATGGCGATTTTTTGAAACGCCACGCGCCGGAAGTTGAAAATCCGGGGCCAGTCCTAAGCCGCAGCGGGGAAGCGCTGGGTGAACACCGGGGTTTGGCGTTCTACACTATCGGCCAGCGCAAAGGATTAGGCATCGCCGCATCTGCCCCATTATATGTCCTGGAAAAAGACTCCGTCCGCAATGCGCTCATTGTCGGAAAAAAAGACGAACTTGGAGGCAGAGCGCTCACCGCCGGTCAAGTTAATTGGGTCTCCGGCATTCCTCCAGAAACGCCGCTGCGGGTCGAGGTAAAGATACGCTACAAAGCGCGCCGCGCCTGGGGAACGGTAACGCTCCAGGAAAACGGACAAGTCGAAGTGATCTTCGACGAACCCTTGCGCGACATCACCCCCGGCCAGGCCGCGGTCTTCTACGACGGCGAGGTTTGCCTGGGCGGCGGAATTATTCAACCCTGAGGATCCATCTATGACACTGCCTGCATTTCTCTTCGGTTTCTTGATCGCCACGATCTATGGGGCTGCGTTTCACTTTTGGCTAGGCGGGGGCGCGGGGCGACTCGTCTATTACTTGATCCTGGCCTGGGTTGGATTCTGGATGGGGCATCTGGCAGGTTGGTATTGGGACATCGGGTTCTTCAACCTGGGAGCGCTTTATCTCGGCATGGCGACGCTAGGCAGCGCAGTCGTTCTGGCGGGCGGGCATTGGATAATTCCGTCTATAAATATACCCAAAGCCGAATGACAGCAATCGTTAATAAATTTTTACAGGGGGATAAAATTGAGGCCACAAATTAAGGGTACAATGGGCCTAGAAATTAACCCTGATACCATTACGCCATCAAATGATAGAGGTAATATAGTTGAGCAAAAGCAACACCCAAATCGTTCAAGAAGGCGACCTGGCCCAATTATTGGGTAAACGGGACAAGCGCTTCATCGTGCAAATAACTTCTGGCGGCCGGCTGCAGACCCATTTGGGCATTTTAGAATACGACGACTTGATCGGGAAACCGTGGGGCAGCCAGGTGGCCAGCCACCTGGGGCATAACTTCTTCCTCTTACAACCATCCTTGGAAGACTTGCTTTTGAACACCCGGCGGGAAACGCAGATCATGTATCCAAAAGATATTGGATACATCTTGCTCAAGCTGGGGATCGGGCCGGGCACGCGGGTGATAGAAGCCGGAACCGGGTCGGGGGCTTTCGCCACCGCGCTGGCTTTCGCGGTCGGCGACGAAGGGGAAGTGATCTCCTATGAGGTCCGGGAAGACATGCAAAACCTGGCTCGTAAAAACCTCAAACGCCTAGGACTGCTAGACAGGGTAACGCTCAAGCTGCGGAATATCGAAGAGGGCTTTGACGAAGAAGGTGTGGACGCGCTCTTTCTGGACGTGCCCAACCCAGAGGATTACATGGCTCAGGTGCGCCAGGCGCTCAAGTCGGGCGGTTTCTTTGGCTGTCTGCTGCCCACCGTAAACCAGATAACCCGGCTGCTCAATTCCTTGAAGGGCCACCGCTTTGCTTTTGTTGAGGTGTGTGAGATCTTATTCCGCCAATATAAACCCATTGCAGAACGCCTGCGTCCGGTTGACCGTATGATCGCCCACACCGGATACTTGATCTTCGCCCGGCCATTTCTATTCACCAGACCTGGAGAATCATCCGAGGAGGATTAAACTTATGCGACGACGAAGAAGACGCCCTATGGGAGGCAGAAGACCCCCAATGCGAGGCGGGATGCGTCCTGGCGGACCCGGCCAGCACATGCTGAACCGGGCGCACAAATGTATGTCAAACGGACAGCACGCCCAAGCCGCCGAAATCTTCCAAGAGATGGCGGTCCGCGCCCAGGACAGGGGTCACTTAGGGCATGCGCCCAATCTTTTCCTGCAAGCCGCGCGGGCCTTCTTGCTCGCCGGATTGATCGACCAGGGGATGGATTTGCTGCGCCGAGGTTTGGATTTATTGGCAAAGACTAGACGCTGGCCTGCTCTCCACAGGAATGGACTGCGAGCGGTAGAGCAGCTCAAGGAACTGGGCAAAGAACAGGAGGCGCAAGAGATCTCGGCCTGGCTGGATCAAGCCCTGGCCGATCACCCGGAGGCCAAAGCGCCCCTGAGCGCCTCCAGCGCCAAACCCAAAAAACTCCCCGCCAAATGCCCATACTGCGGCGCAAGCGTCAATCCCTCGGATGTCAAGTGGTTTGACAATAACACTGCTGAATGCGCCTACTGCGGCAGTATGCTGGACGCTGAAAGCTGATCCAATCTCACCAATTATGACACTACGCAGCCTCACCAAAGAGGAAATCACCGAGCGTCTCAAAAATAGGGATCCGAAACCAGAAATCCCTCCCTATCCCGAATCCTTATTGACCGGGGAAACTCAGCCCGCGGCGGTTCTCATGCCTTTTCTTTGGATTGAAGGGGCCTGGCATTTGCTCTTTATCCGCCGCTCGGTGAACGACGTTGACCGCCACAGCGGGCAGGTCGCCTTTCCCGGCGGGCGGGGCGACCCAGAAGACTTGACCCCGGAAGATACGGCCTTGCGCGAGGCGGCGGAAGAAATTGGGGTAGACCCAGAGGATGTGCGCATTCTGGGGAGGCTCAATGATACTTTGACCATCAGCAATTACCAGGTGGTCCCGGTTGCAGGGGTGATCCCGTGGCCCTACGCATTCCATCCAGATGAGAGGGAAGTGGACCGGATATTCACCATTCCGCTGGATTGGCTGGATGACCCGGCCAACCACGAAATCCGCCAATATCCGCTGCCGGAACCCCACCAGGGCGCGCTGCCGGTGGTCCACTTCAAGGAGTACGACGGTGAATTTCTATGGGGGGCCACTGCCCGGATCCTGCTCAATTTATTGGAAACGCTCAGAGATAATTAGCCAATCAACCTTGCGAAGGTTGTTTGCAATATCACTTATTTTGCCCTCGAGTACTGATTTTTTTATCAGGTTTGAAGCCTGAGCAACCTTC
>CBDUUP010000186.1:0-8515 GCA_965370435.1 uncultured Anaerolineales bacterium
AAGAGGTCCCAGGGAGAACCCAACCCCGGTGAAAGCTAAAAACCGCCCGATGGTGGCATACACCACCAAACGCCTCTCGCCGAAACGCTTCACCAGAGGGCCGACAAAGAAGGACTGCATCACCACGTTGATCACTCCGACCCAGGTGAGCAGCAAACCGATATAGCCCTGCGCGTCTTCCAACGCCACATCGGGGAAAATGTTGCGCCGCGCAAAAAGCGGGAAGCTGGCTTGCAGCAGGGAGAATGCCAGAAAAGTTGTGGCCGTGAATATCAGAATAAAGCGCACGTTGGCATTTCGGAGCACGTCCAGCATCCCGGCGCTTTTCTGGCCGCCAGGGCCGCTTTTCTCGTCCGACTTGCTCCGCCCGAGGGGGTTGCGCGACTCCGGCGGCAGGCTCTCTTTGAGGATCAAGGTGGTGCCCAGAATGGACAGCAGCGAGAAAAAGGCAGCCACCAGGAACGGCGCTTGTTGGCTGTAGGCCGCCAAGGATGGAATACCCGAGGTGATCTTGACCACCAATCCGCCCAACGCCGGCCCGACGATGAACCCGGCTCCAAAGGCGGCGCTTATCAACCCAAACCCTTTGGCTCGGTTCTTTTCGGTGGTGATGTCGTTGATATAGGCCTGGGCGGTGGAGATATTGCCTCCTGAAATTCCATCAATGATGCGGCCCAGATAGAGCAGGAATAAAGAATTCGCAAAGCCCAGAATGATGAAACCAATGAAGGTGCCGATCTGGCTGATGATCAACACTGGGCGGCGGCCAAAAGCATCCGACAACCTCCCCAGGATAGGCCCCGCGACCACCATACCAATAGAATATGCGGTCAGAAGCAGGGTGGCTTGAATATCGGTGGCCCCAAAACTCTCTTTGGCGTGCAGCAGCAGCACCGGGATCACGATCCCAAAACCAATCAGGTCAATAAAGACGATCATAAACAACGATAAGAAACGACGATCCATTAAGCGCTCCTACAAATAGCAAAAATTTTTTAGGTCTGAGTCAAACAACAGCGGGGTTCAGTCTCCCCACCCCTCTTGGAAAAAACTGCGCAAACTCGCCTGGTTAAAGTGGGCTAGAGAATACCACAACGGTTTTGTCCCTGTCAAGGTCAAGATTTCGTACATTTAATGTCATATTTACCCTTTTAGACGTTTTGTAATTCCTTCGAGATGAATTAGAGCGTATAATTTGGGAAGCTGTAGGATCATCCGCTATCCAGAGTTCGAAAGGAAGCCAGCATACCTCATGGAAAACCAATTTGACATTCTTTTTCAACCCGTACCCATCGGGCCTGTAATTGCGCCCAACCGATTTTACCAGACGCCTCACTGCAATGGCATGGGATACCGGATGCCGCGGGCTGTGGCGTCAATGCGGGGGATAAAGGCCGAGGGCGGCTGGGGGGTGGTATGCACCGAAGAGGTGGAGATCCATCACAGCGCAGATCTGATGCCCAATGTTGAAGGGCGGCTGTGGGAAGACCGGGACATCCCTCCCTTGCAGTTAATGGTCGAGGCGGTACACCAGCACGGCGCGCTGGCGGGTATTGAACTCACCTATAATGGACATAAAGCGCCCAATTTATATTCCCGGGCGACTTCGCTAGGGATCCGCTCGATGGGAGTCGTTGGGTACAACCCAGGACAAACCCGGCGCATGGATAAAGAAGACATCCGTAATTTACGGCGTTGGCACCGGGACGCCGCGCTGCGGGCCAAACGAGCGGGATTCGACATCATCTACTGCTACGCAGCCCACAATTTGCCTTTAGCGATGCACTTCTTGCTGCGCCGGTACAACGACCGGACCGACGAATACGGCGGCAGTTTGGAGAACCGGGTGCGATTCCTCCGCGAGCTGATCGAGGACACTAAGGAGGCGGTGGGCGACACCTGCGCGGTGGCGGTCCGTTTGGCGGTGGATGAACTGCTTGGCGAGGAGGGCCTCACCCACCAGGGAGAAGGCCACGACATCATCGCGATGCTGGCGGAACTCCCCGACCTGTGGGACGTCAACATCAGCGGTTGGAGCAACGATTCGGCGACCTCCAGATTTGACAAGGAGGGCTATCAAGAACCCTATATGAAATTCGTCAAATCCCTCACCAGCAAACCGGTTGTTGGCGTGGGCCGCTTCACTTCGCCCGACGCGATGGTATCCGCCATCCAACGGGGGGTGATGGACCTCATCGGCGCGGCGCGTCCATCCATCGCCGATCCGTTCCTGCCTCAAAAGATCAAAGAAGGCCGGACCGAGGACATCCGTGAATGTATCGGCTGCAACATCTGCGTGAGCGGGGATCTGACCTTCGTCCCCATCCGGTGCACCCAGAATCCCACTATGGGGGAGGAATGGCGGCGGGGTTGGCATCCAGAGATCATCGCGCCGAAGAAGGAATCCAAGGATGTCCTGGTGGTGGGAGGCGGCCCGGCCGGGTTGGAGTGCGGGCGCGCTTTGGGACAACGCGGCTATGGGGTCACACTGGTGGAAGAGCGCCAGGCGTTGGGCGGGCGGGTGGCATTGGAATCTGCGCTGCCCGGTTTGTCCGAATGGCGGCGGGTGATGGACTGGCGGCTCACCCAGATCGAGAAGATGGATAACGTGTCGGTCTATCCCGGCAGCCCGATGACGGCGGAAGACATCCTGGAAGCTGGTTTCGCCCACGTGATCGTGGCGACCGGGGCAACGTGGCGGCGGGATGGCGTTGGACGAGCCGCGTGGCAGCCCATTCCCGGCCACAACTCTCCCCAGGTCTACACCCCGGATGACCTCATGGCCGGGCGGCTCCCCTCCGGGCGGGTGGCAATTTATGATGATGACCATTACTACATGGGCGGCGCGCTGGCCGAATTGCTGGCGGGGGAAGGATGTCAAGTGACGATGGTCACCCCCGCTCCCCTGGTCTCATACTGGACTCAAAACACCCTTGAACAGGAGCGCATTCAAGCGCGGTTGGTGAGTCTGGGGATCAAGCTCTACACCCAGCACACCCTGGAAGCTATCGAGCCGGAGGCCGTTACGCTGTCCAGCTCAGTTTCCAACGCCCCTTTAGAGTTGCCCTGCGAGGCTGTAGTCCTGGTCACCGACCGGCTGCCCAATGACGGACTCTATCAAGCGCTCAAACCCAGGCTGGCCGACGGAAAGTTGGACTCCCTGCGAGTGATCGGCGATGCGGAAGCGCCCCACATCATCGCCCAGGCGGTATTCTCCGGCCACCTCGCGGCCCGCGAATTCGAGGAAAGTCCCGTAGAGGGCACGCCGTTCCGAGTGGAATATGTTGAGTTGTGAGGGCTGGCCGCAGAGTTGTAAATATCCCATCTAAGGAAAAGTATAATTAGTATCTAATCAAAAATATTGGCCACAGTGATTTCTTTGTCATATTGTAATGATATTTTCTAATTCATCTATATTTAATCTTGACGAAATAGCGCCTTTACTACTAGCAATTATTGCCCCCGCTGCATTTGCTCTTATTAATGATTCTTTTATTGTATTAGTTCCTATGAGATCTCTACCATCTTCAAGTGACTTTGCGCTTTCCGCGCATAGCGCACCCATAAAAGCGTCGCCTGCTCCTACAGCATCTCCTTCATTTGAATTAATTTTAACAGCTGGAATATATCCTTGTTCATTTTTCGATTTATAAAAGCACCCATCCTTCCCAAGTGTTATTACTAACAATTCAAGATGTTCTTGCCACAATTTTTCAGCAGCAATAACAGGGTCGCTGCTTCCTGTCATTATGTGAACTTCTTGTTGGTTAGCCTTAACAATTTGCGCAAGCGAAATATATTCTGATATTTTCTTACGTATATGAGTAATATTTGACCACAATGAAAGACGAATGTTAATATCAAACGCAATTTTTCCCAGGTTTGATCTAACTTTCTTGATTAGATTCTGCAAGTGCAATTCTAATATTTCATCAGTTAAAGACAAAGACCCAAAACATAATAATTGTGGTTCGCTATTTAATACTTGGTCAATTTGCTGTGTCCTTATGAGCAAATCAGCTTCACGATAGAACGAAAATTCTTTTTGTTGCCCCAACTCATCTAGAAAAATAAATGCCAAAGAGGTTTTGTGCTCTTGGCTTTGAGAAACACCTCTACTGTCAACACCATGCTGTTTTAATTGATCAATAATATACTGTCCAAAAAAATCATTTCCCACTGTAGCCACTAACCCTGCAGAGGCGCCCAATTTTGTCGCTGCTACAGCTACATTTACAGGAGCTCCTCCTAAATACCAATCAAACCTTTTACCTTGTTGTATTAGATCAATCAATGCTTCCCCATACGAGATAACACGCAATTCTTTAGACTTCATACTACAACTCCCTCTCAATAATCAAATTACTTGAATATTTATTAAACTATCAATGAAGATGGTATGTATCATTTAACAATTCTAATTCTTTCCACAGTGGCATAATATTAACAATACTGATTGAAGCATTTTTAACTGCTATACGTCTGTAAATACTTGCGTCAGAACCTACTACATGCGCAATAAATACCCTAATTACACCATCGTGGGTCACCAGAAGAACAGATTGATTCGGGTGCTTCTTTACTAAATTGTCAATTTCCTGGACAACTCTATTTTGTAAATCGTTGAGGGTTTCGCGATTTGGCAAGTTGACCTTCACCGGATCTGTTCTCCATAATTTCCACTCTTGGGGGTATTTCATTTCTATTTCTTCAGCCGAAAGCCCTTTCCAGGGCCCCATACGCATTTCACCTATGCCCTCATTGGGTATCACTTCAAGATTTTGAAATTGGGCCAGGGGCTTTGCCGTTTCCAAAGCCCGTGGTAATGGGCTTGAGTAAATGGCAGAAATATTTATATCGCGCAGCCTTTCAGCCAAACAATGTGTCTGTTGGATCCCTATCTCGTTCAGGCCTTCTTCCCCTAACCAACCCATGTACCGTTTTTCAACGTTTGAATCGGTTTGCCCGTGCCGTATAAGAATAATTCTTGAGGTCATACCTATCCTTCTTCTATCTGAACTCTACTATTATTTTTCTACTGAAGTAAATAATAAAACTAACCAGCAAACCTATAATAAAATAGAAAAATTCCACATTTCCAAAAAATGAAAATTGATAAAAAATATTGGTAATTATTAATGCCACTAACAATATAGTGAAAAGTGTGGACAGAATAGAGTTGATCAACAGCCTTTTTCGAATCTCTAGACGATCTGACACAAAATCTTCAATTTCTCTCTGAGTATTTTCAATCATGGTATAAATCTGATAAGGATAAACTTCAATTTTTCTTACTTTTTTCAGATTTCTTAATGCAACTAACGCCCAACCAGTCATGGTAATATCTCGATACCAACTTCCATCATCGCGGATACGTGTTGGATGAAACATTTTTCCCAATGTAAGTTGCATGGCTGGCTCGTTTAGGGGACTTCCCCCCAATGCTTCACCCAAACCTTTAAATGATGCGCAGATATGCATAAAGTTTGATATTGAAACATCCACAACAGTCAAGTATTCTTTTAAGTAATCTATTATAGGTGTGAGCAATTGATCTGCTGGATTTGCTCCACAAATAATTAAGGCTTCCAAAACTTGTCCAAAAATGTAAGGAGAGCGAAAATTATCAATTGGCGTTAGCCTTATGGCTTCAATTAGATTTGATCGACATTGATTTATTACATCTTGAGGGGCATCTACGAATACCAAAGCTATAAGCGCTTGTGAAATGTAATGAAATCCTAATTGTTCATCCAAATTCCATCGGTCTCTTGACCTATCAATTAACCATTCAACTGCATCTTGAACCGATTGTCGCCTCTGTTCACCTAGCAGACAAGCAGCCCGAATAACTGCAGACGTATCCCATAGATTGTTATCCCAACATCTATTCACCTGAAAACTATCTAGCCACTTAAAAGCTAGGTCTACGCCGCCTTCAGCGCCATTTTTGATATTCCAAGTTCGTTTATCAGGCGACCAAATCCCTGTTGCTTGGAGCGCTAACACAGTATCAATCATGGTCCCCAATCCCCATGTTCCATCACTATTCTGTTGATACTGTATCCAGGAAAGTGCTCTAAGGATTTGCCCTTCTTGCTCATCATGAATATCACGCGTAAATTCCCATTTACGAACCCCCTTAACTAAATCATCAAAAGATTCAGTAACTCTTTTGCTTTTAATTAATTTAGACAATCTAAAATTCCTGGAAGATCATTCAGAGACGAAATGACAAAATGTGCACCATTTTCTTCTAATTGTTTTTGGGTATGCTCCCCAGTAGTTACACCTATGGCAATAATCCCAGCTTGATTAGCGCTCTGGACATCGTTAATAGAGTCACCCACCAGTACAACCGCGTCGCGGGAAATTTTTTTCTTTTGAGTCATTCTTTGATATTTTTGAATACAGTTCTCGATTAACTGCCATCTATTATCAGCTTCCTGTCCAAAACTTTCTACTGTAAATAAATTTCGAATGTGCGCCCAATCTAAAAGACGCCCTGCAATTATATCGGGGTTTCCAGAAAGAACACCGAGGGTATAAATTTCACCCAAGTTCGACAATATTTTTGGTACGCCTGAAAGCATATGATGACCTGCTTTTTCAGGCAAAGAATCTACTATTATATTTGAAAGAATCTCTTGAGCTTCACTTAATTTATTTCTAATGGTAATTTCATCAACACCATTCATTTTCGCGATTTCTGGGATAATCTCAGCAGTCATCTTGCCAGCCCCATTCCATGCGACTTGACTCAATTTGCCATTAACTCCAAATACTCGCGGAAACATATTTTCATAAGAATTCAGTTGGTAAATGCTGGTGTCCAACAGCGTATTATCTATATCAAATAAGATTAGATCCAAAGTTTTTTCACCTTTTTCCTTGTGCCAGGGCGAGAACCACCACATTCTCGAACCACATAATTAGCAATTAGTTACGAATATCCATATTTTTTGTATTTTACTACAAAACCTCGAAATTAGTAAAATAAGCGAGCAAAGGATAATTAATTAGGCTCATGAAAAATTGAGAGAGACCATGCTGAATTACACCAACCCCAACACAAACCCAAGGAGCAGTAATACCCCAGCGGACACCAATATAGAGGGACGGACATTTTTACAGCCAACTTCGTCAGTTAGCTTGAACGCCTTGTTTGGGTTACAATACAGCGCCTACTTCAATAGAAGAAACCAGGTAAAATCTAGCTGAACTAAGATAGCAAATTGAAATAGAACCACATGTCTGGTAAAACACAACATCTGATCGCCAACCGCTACCAACTCCACGAACAACTCGGCGAGGGAGCGATGGGGGCAGTTTACCACGCCACTGATCGCCTGACGGGGGAGAGCGTAGCCCTCAAACAAATCACCCTGCCCACCCAGAAGCTGCAACCTGCCTCCCCCGAGGAGGCCAAAAGCGCTGATGCGCTGCGGCTGGCGCTGGCCAATGAATTCCAAAACCTGGCTTCCCTGCGCCACCCCCACATCATCAGCGTGATTGATTATGGCTTCGACAATGACCCATCTGGTTCGCCGCGCCCCTTCTTCACGATGAATTACCTGCCCAACGCCCAAACTATCTTGGAAGCTGGTGATGAAAAATCGACGGCTGAAAAAGTGGAACTGCTGCTATCGGTGCTCGAGGCCCTGGCCTACCTGCACCGCCGCGGGATTTTACACCGTGACATTAAACCTGGCAACGTGCTGGTGACCACTGATGACCGCGTCCGGCTGCTGGATTTTGGCCTCTCGGCTGTGGTAGTAGATGCTGGTGAGCGCACCGGCACGCCAGCTTACATGGCCCCAGAAGTTATCCGCTCCAGGCAGGCTTCACAGTCCTCCGACCTGTATGCTGTGGGGGTGCTCGCTTACCAGTTGTTTTCAGGGCAGCTACCTTTTCAAGATGTCCGCGGCGTTCTCCACCGTCCAGCAGATTTGCAGGCCTTGGGTGTGCCGCGCCCCTTGAGAAAGGTCATCGCCCGGCTGATCGAAAAAGACCCCGCAGACCGTTACCCGAATGCAGCGTCCGTTGTCGCCGCTTTGCGGGAAGCGACCCCAGAAGATGCCTCCATCCAGGAAAGTTTCTTGCAAGCCGCCACCTTTGTAAACCGGGAGACTGAGATCGCGCTATTGACCGACGCGCTGGAAGCCGCCTTGGCAGGCCAGGGCAGCGCCTGGTTGTTGGGCGGTGAGAGTGGGGTGGGCAAGTCGCGTTTGTTGGAAGAACTGCGCATTCGGGCCTTGGTGCAGGGCGCCCAAGTGCTGAGCGGTCAGGGGGTCGAAGGAGGCGGGAGGCTCTACCAACTCTGGCAGGAACCCCTGCGGCGGGTAGCCATCTCCACCGAACTCAGCGATCTGGAGGCCAGCGTCCTCCAACCTCTCTTACCAGAATTAGGGACCCTGTTGGGGCGAGAAATCCCTGCCGCGCCAGAACTGGAAGGGCAAGCCGCTCAACAACGCCTGGTCCTGACCATTGCCAGTGCGCTCAGTAAAGCAGCCCG
>CBDUUP010000187.1:0-8499 GCA_965370435.1 uncultured Anaerolineales bacterium
GAATAGAGTTTTCGACGAAGCGGGGATTTTGGATTTACCTTCAACGTTCTAAAGTTCAACCGTTATCAAATTTGTCAAAAGTCAATGATTCGGACAGTCTCTTTGTGATACGATGCACAAAGAGATTGTGGCTTTCTTCACTTTCTCTGTTTGCCATTGAAGTATGTGGGCGCGGTCCCATTTAAAACCGACGTAAACCAAGTTTCAAGTATATAAGGAGATTGCATATGAAAAGAATTTTGAAAATCTTCCAGGCGGCATCTGGCCCCCGGAAAAGGAGCTATACCATCATGGTCATTGGCTGCACGCTGATCTTGATGGCTTTCGTGCTGACTGCTTGTCAGACCGATACTCCTGAACCGACGGATGTGCCGCCCACGGATGTACCGGAGGCAACGGACGTGCCACCGACCGATATGCCGCCGCCAACCGATGTGCCGCCAGAGCCAACCGACGTGCCCCCGCCGGACCAATCGGCGTACTGGGACGCAGTGTCAGCCAATGCGATGAACACGTATAGCATTGAGCACGGGCCTAACACCTGGTGCACACGCTGCCATTCTCCGCAGAACTGGGACCCAGCGGCCTTCCGAGGGCCGCCGCCGTCCTGCTTCACCTGCAAGTTCCCCCACGAAGAAGAAATGAGAGTGGCGGAAGGCAACCCGTTCGTATCCGAGGATGAGTGGGTGGGGATCATGTGTGAGACTTGCCACGAGATGACGGATGGCTTTGTTACCGGTGAAATCGCCTGGCTCAATCCCATCACGATGGAGTATGTGGACGTTAACACGCCTACCGAGCTGTGCGAGAAGTGCCACGTCACCACCACCGACAATTCCTTCGGTTCCGCCGTCGACCACCTGATCACCCTGGGCGGCAGCGCCCACCTCAACTATGGAGGGTTCCTGGGTGAGGTAGCTCCTCCCGAATACTGCACCGACTGCCACGACCCGCACACGCTCCAACCCTCGATGTGCGTGGAATGCCACACCATTGACGAGGATGCTCATGCCAAAGGCTCTTACGCCTTGATGGGTGACACTGTGACCTGCATGGCCTGTCATGATGCTTCCGGGCTGGACGTTGGCCCGCACCCCGACGAAGCGATGGGCGGCATCTGGGTGACCCAAGTGACCGAGGTCTCGCGGGGCACAGCCACGACGAGCTATGTGCTGTCCCACAGCATCAAGTGGGCGGTAGCCTGCGACAAGTGCCACTACGAGGAGAATCCCTGGGATTTGGTTGTGTTGACCGCAGCCGGTGAAATTCCTGATCCTCCTGATGATGACTAAAGTTCACACCTTATAGATCTTCTCTGGCATCCACCCGTTCCTTGCAGAGAGAGTCAGAAATGGTGAACCGGTTAGTCAAATAACCAACTACGTGCCGCTGAGGGTTGAGAATGATGATCGTCCTCAGCGGCACAACTTGTAATAATTGTGATTGATAAATCTGAAGGAGGACAAAATGCTTCTCAAACCTGAACTCGCCGCGGCGAAGCAAAGGCCTCTCCGCAGCAAGATGCCGAGAGGGATACTCGTTGGGGGGATTCTGTTGGTATTGCTGATTTTCGCTCTTGGAATGGCGGCTTGCGGCACGGGCGATGACGCCACGCCAACGAAATCAGCAGGCCCGGCCCAAACCGCGCCGCCGGGCGTTGAACCAACGCCTGACCCGCAAACACTTTGGAATAATAGCCCCCACGCGGATACTTACGTCTCGCCGGAGAATGGGAAAAATATGTCCTGCGCGCGCTGCCATTCCTACGTCAACTGGATGCCTTCGATGGATGAACTGCCGGAGACCTGTTTTGTCTGCAAGTTCGAGGTCGCTCCTCCGCCTCCCTCTGTCGCCCAGGACGAGTGGCTGAACGTCACCTGTATGATCTGCCACGAGGTGGACGACGGCGAGGTGGATTCGCAGTATCGCTGGTTGGACATCGCGCCGCTGGAGGAGTACATTGACGTGAGTTCCCCTTCATCGTTGTGCAAGAAATGCCATGCCGACCCGGATGTACCCGACCACATTTATTTTGAGTTGGGAGGCGCGCATGAGGGGTACGAATGCACCGACTGCCACAATCCGCATAGCGCGGAGGCAAGCTGCGGGGCGGCAGGCTGCCACGAGGAGGTCGTTGATCTGGCTGCCCTTATCCCTGGGCACGACGAGACTCACCAGATCGTAAGTTGCGCAGCCTGTCATGACGTAGAGGGTTTAGAAGTGGGACCGAATGAAGAGGGACTTTGGGTCACTATCCCCTACCTCTCCCATAACGTGGCCCTGGAAGCTCCCTGCGACCGCTGTCATTACCCCGCCAATCCCTGGGGTTTGACCGAGGAGACCCCTTAAGTAAGCAATCTTTATTTACAATTTGAAATCTCAATAGAAGAAGGAGAGTAAAACCATGAATGATAAAACAGGAAAAACATTTCGGATCGCCGCCATCGTTATGATGGGCCTCACCGCAGCGATGAATATCCTCGGCGGTATTGGCACCACCTGCGCGGCCTTTGGCCTCACCAAGGGCTACCGGATGGCCTTCGCCGCCTTGCTCAAGGATCACCAATGGCTGTACCAGACTTTCGTTTTCGTCACCACCATCATTGGCCTGTTTGGGGTCTGGGCAGTACTCAGGCTGCTAAAAGGAAAAAGTAACGCCTACCGGGATACCCTCATCATCCTGGTGGTGGGCACGATGGTCAATGGATACCATTACTACATGTCCCAGACGCTGCGGGGCAAGGCCGCGCCTGCCAACGTCGTCTTCTATTTCAACGCCTTCACCTTGTTGATCTTCCTGCTGATCAAGCTCCCAGGTTTGCGCGAGCGGGTCAGCTTTGACGAGCCGGGAGGGGAAGAAGACGTGGCCGGAGGGCTGACCGCATTCATCGCCGGAATGCTGACCCTCACCACCGCGCTCTGGATAGGCCCTTCCCACATGCCTGAAGGCGTGAATTGGACGCTGGCGCTGGAAGTTCCCCTCACCCTGGTCGGCGGTGCGTTGGCGTTGGGCGGGTTAGGGAAATTAGTCGCTGTGGGCTTGAAATTGATGGCCCCAGAGAAAACATCCGCTGAGCCGGAACAGCTTGGCTGACTCAATCAGAATATGAGCATTCTCCGATTGAGAAGACCCCGTTGGATTTTCCAACGGGGTCTTGATTTTATCCAGGTCTTAATTTCTGATACTTAAAATGCTTCGGCCGCCAGAAGGAGCATGGAACTCAGCATGTAAATTGAGGCGTATTTGAACAATCCAAAGTTATTCCGTGCGGATGGCCGCAGCATGGAAGCCATCGCCAAGGTCAGCAAGCCAACCGAAAGAACAGCCATGAGGCGCAAACATCCAATGTGCATGCCAATCTGAACCGAGGCCACAGCCATAGCGACCGCGGCAAAGATGCTTGAGACTGCAATGATGTTGCGTGTGGTTGGGATGTTATAGGTAGAGGGGAAGGTGGGAACCCCGGCTCGTTGATAATCCTCTTTGTAGCGTATGGTGAAGGTGAGGATGTGGGTGGGGATCCAAAAAAGGACCGCCAGGCTCAATAAGATGCCGATCCCGTCGATCTGCCCGATGCCGAGAGCACGCCCGGCCAGCACCGGCATTGCGCCAGAGATACCGCCCCATACAATTGACCAGGCTGTGCGCCGTTTGAGCCATATGGTGTAGACCGCCACGTCGAAGAACAATCCGGCGAAGACCACGGCGCCGAAAAGGAGATCAATCCCCAGCGCCCACCCTATACCAATAATGGATAACCCCGCGCCCAGGATCAAGGCTTCCCAGGGCGCGACTTGGCCCGAAGGCAGCGGACGCCAGCAGGTGCGCTGCATCTTGGCGTCAATATCGCGGTCATACCACATATTGAGCACCGTGCTGCCGCTGATCGCCAGGAACAAGCTCCCGGCCATACCCAGGGCGGTCTGCCAGTTCATCACCGGACAGCGCGAACTCATGTATCCGGCCAGCCCTGTGGTCAGCAGCAGACCAGTCTGAAGGCTCTTGGTGAGCGGCCAGTAAAGCCGGAGTTTGGCGGACGCCAATTGATAGACGCTGGTGAATCTTCTCATATGAGAGTTATCCTAACATACACTCATGGATTGCGGGCGCAGCGGAAACCGACGTTGGGGCTGGCGTAGTCCGGCCCGGCGCTGTTGCGGGTCCATACCCGCAAGTCGTGTTGGTAATTGGCTTTACTGCCGCCCCGCATGTAGCGCAGATGGGTGTTTTCGTAGATGTCGCCGGTCCAATGCCAGACGTTTCCGGCCATGTCGTAGAGACCGTAGGGGCTAGCCGAATCTTGGGTATCGTCGTCATCGTGGGACATGCCATTGTAATACCCAACCGGGGTGGTGTCGCCGAGTTTCCCAACGACTTCCTCGAAGAGGTCGCGGCTGCCGTAGTAATTGGCGTTGCCGCTATCAATCCCGTCGCCCCAGGGGAAGGGCCGCCCATCGGTCCCGCGCGCACCTTTCTCCCATTCAGTCTCGGTGGGCAGCCACCAGCCGAAGGATTCGCAGTAGGCTTTAGCCCCGAACCAGGTCACGAATGTCACCGGATGGTCCCCGTAGCCCGATTTTACCGAAAAGCTGCTGCCGTCATATTGGATGCGTACTCCAACCTCCTCCAGAGGGACGTGCAGCCAATCTCCGGCGGTGATTTCCACCTCGTGGTTGTAGGCGCGGAATTCGTCGCCCCCATAATATCCGACCACCTGCTGGCCGAGGTCAGCGTCTTCTTGTATGCTGATCTCGTCCGCAGCCAAAGCCTGGTTGAGGTAATCGGCGTACTGCTGGTTGGTCACGTGGGTGACCATCATCTCGTAATCATAGTCAACCATAACTTCGTGCTCGTGCTGGCCCATCAAGAACTCGCCTGCGGGCACAACTGCCCAGGCGTTAGGGTCAATCCCGATATCAAAGGTGGGCGGCGTCGTTCCCTCGGCTGTGCTCGATGTGCAAGCCGCCAGCAGGAAGAGGATCAACCCCAAAATGAGAATACGTATGATCTTTTTCATTATACTTCCTCCTGTGGGGAGGGTTCTGGAATGGCTGGGGTCAATTCTTTGGCCCAGCGGCCATCTTTCTTGAATAAGTCAAACAATCGCCAAAGCATGAATATAGCTAGAACGACCAGCACCAATCCCAGACCAATGTCCATCAGCAGCATGGTCAAATTGACGAAGGCTTGCTGTTCAGATTCGGTGACGAATAAACGCTTGATGGAGAAAGTGGTGGCCGCGGCGAAGGCCACGTCCGAGCCGATGATGATAAGCCAAGCGAACCATTTTCTCGCTTTCCCCTTCAAACCAGCTAAGTCGGCATAGTAGAACAGGATGATGGTGGCGACGATCCCTGAAAGAATGTGCCAGTGGCCGGTGAGGGTGATGCGTTCTTCTCGAGCGGGGATCACCCGCATGATTTTCTCAAGTTTGGCGGCCATGAACAAGCCGATGAAGGTGACGACGAAATTCATGAACACCATCTGCCAGGTGGCCCCAAATTTCAGGGGGTCGTGAAACAAGGCTTTAATTTTTTGGATCAGAGTCCCTTTTTCGATACCCTGTTCAGCCAGGCGGTCTTTGATGAGCTTGCCCCAGGAGAAGATCACCAGGAACAACCCGGCCAGCAAGGTGAAAACCGACCCGACGTAAATGATGATGTGGGCGATAGGCTCGAAGGGAACCACGGCCCAGACTCCCAGAGTGATCACCGTGGTGCCGATTATCATGCTGGGCATGGCGATTTTGTGCCAGGTTCCCTTGAAATCCATCCAGCGACCGACCAACAGGGCGATGGCGACGGCGATCAGGGTGAGCATGATGTGCAGGTGGCCGATGACGGCCAACTGCAAGGCGGTCTTGTGCGGCTCGCGGAGATTGTCTTCGGCGAGGAAGGTTTCAAATCCGTTGCCATAGAACGATCCGGGTATTGCCCCAAACAACGCCGAACCGAGAGTGGCGACGGCCATCACGAAGAAGGCCACCCGCTCCAGATCCAGGGATTTCAGATGGGCGTAGGCTTTGTCTTTGATCCGGTATTCGGGATTCCAGGGCCAGAGGGCGACCGCCAGCATCAGGCCCCCAAAGAACATCAGCGACTGTCCAAAGATGAACAGGCCGTGGAGGATAAAGTTGTGTCCAAAATAGGCAAACCCCAGGCCAAAGATCATCGAAAAGAGGTAACCAACCGTCACGGTGGCGTTGATGTTGGTTTGCTGGTTTTTCTTCATCGGGATCGCGGCGGTGATGAAATACACTTCAATCGCCACTACCGCCATCGCTATGGAGTGGTAGAGCATGACGATCCGGCCTTCCCTTTCGGCCTCTACCAGGTCAAGATTCAGGAGATTGACCACCACGTCTTTGACTCCCAACTCTGCCATTGGCCCGGAGAGCATCCCAAAGGTGGCTGTCACCAGGGAGATCATGGCGATAGCGACCAGGGCCAATCCCTTGGTGGAGCTAAATAAGTAGTTGAACCGCTTCTTTATTCCTTGCATAGATTTACTCCGTGAAATCGTTGTCATTAAAGAGAAGCTCTTATTGTACAAATTATCACGAACAGGCTGTTTTGTCATTGACTTTTGTCAATAGCCGTCCATAGCCTATGAGGATAGATTTCACTTTTCTTTTTCAAAAAAAGTCCACCAGCCTGAGAACTGGTGGACAATATCGGTAGATTATTTTCCTGGGTTGGAAAACGGGATCAGGCTTTCTCTTTATATTTCAACGGAACCAACTCTACGTCGGCGAGTTCGGCCAATTTATTGGGTTGGATCACGTCAATTGAGGTCCGGTTGCTGTCAATATAGCCTTGATCTCGAAAGTAACCGAAGGACCGGCTGATGGCTTCAGGGACGGTGGCGATACGAGCCGCCATTTGGTTGATGGAATGGTTGCGGCGGTTGATAGTTTCCCGGCCATCTTCGCTGATATCGAGCAGCAGCTTGGCGGTGCGGGCGCGGACCGAGCGGAAGGCCAAATCTTGGCAATAATTGACCAGCGTCCGGTTGCGGTTGGCCAGGATGGGCAGCAACCCCAGGGCAAGCTCAGGATAGCGTTTGAGGCCAATTTGAAAATTCTCAACCGAGGCGTGCCAGAGAAGGGAGTTCTTGGCTGTGATAGCGGTGAAGGGATTAGTTCCTCCATCCAAAGCGGCCACCTCATTGAACATGATCACCGGTTCAATGATGGCCAGGATAGTTTCCCGCCCGTCGGGGGATACGTTGGAGAGGTGGACCAGACCGGAGAGCAGCACATATAACCCCGAACACGGCTCTTCTTCGATGAAAATAACGGCTTCGGCTGGAATTCTGGTGAACCGCCCTGCGGTTACGATGGTTTTCAAGTCCGAGAGAGAGAGTTTCTTGAAATGAGGTAGAAGGCTCATTCGATTGATGAGTTTAGATAACTCTACCATCTACGATTCTCCAGTGCGGCTCGTAATTTATATGTGACAAATCGAACAATCGGAATTATAACATATTTCGATTATTTGTGATATGAATCACAAATCTGAGCGTATAATTTTAGCTTGTCGGTGTAAAATGTAGCCGGAGTACCCCAGTTGCTCAAATTAATTGAATGCAGATGATGCAGAATGGTTACAGGATTGTAACGTGCGGTAGTTGATCTGTTTCCCTCTCGCCATGCCCCGGTAACAGGACTCCGGTATACTGTGAGCATCCACTATTAGATAATTGGAGAAAGTGACATGAAAAAACAAACATTTATTACGATGATATTTGTATCCCTGGTCTTGTTAGCCTGCGGCTCATTTGAAGCAGGTGTGGAAGCCACCCTCGTTCCGGGAGATGGTTCGACGATGAGTCCGGTCCCGCCAGACCCCACTGATATGCCAATAGCTACCACCGCGCCGACTGCGGCGCCGCCTCCGTTCTCTCCCGCCGGGGTGATCGTGAACACCCACGATAATGTGGGCCTGACCTTTTACACGCTGGACGGCCAGTCAATAGGTGAATTGAATACCCCGGACTTGCTCCTGACGCCGCGTTCCGCTTGCGTCCACGCGGCCGGGCCGGTGACTCCGGGTACGCTCTCGGTCCCGCTGGTGTTCTGCACGCTGGGTAACAGCGGCTCTTTGATGCTGAACGTCAACGGCCAGTTGAGCACTCCGGTCAGCGGGAAGGAGGGGATAAATTTAAGCGGCGCGCCGGGTTCATCTGTGGTGGCGTATTCGACCACAGAATGGCAAACTGATACGCTAGTCTCCCGGCTGTACGTCAGCGAGGTGAATGGGTTGGCCGCCGCGGCTCCAATCTTTGAGCGGAACGACCCCACCAGTTGGGCGGTAGAGATTGTGGGGGTGGGGGCTTCGGGCAGCCAGCCGGAAGTAGTCTGGTTCACCACGTCGCCCTGGGGGATCGGCGGGGACATCGTTTTTCCGCCCCGCAAAGGGTTGTGGAGCTTGGACCCAGCCACCGGCGCGACCACTCACGTCCTGGGGGAGGAGTGGATCCCTTCCCGGCTTTCCCCC
>CBDUUP010000188.1:0-8470 GCA_965370435.1 uncultured Anaerolineales bacterium
ACCGTGAGGGCGATAGCGCCCACCGCCACGCCCGGCACGCGGCCATCCAGGAACAGCCCCAGCGCCGTCCCCGCCGAACTCAACAACCGGATAGCCGTTCCTTGGCCTACGAAGCGGGTGTATCCGTGGCGGATCAACACACCCTGGGTGAACCGCCTCCAGCCGATGGCTGCGCTCCACAGGATCATGATCCGCATCCCCAGGCGGATCGGCTCAATGATGTCTTCCGGCACACCCATCCAATTGTCTACCACCAGGTCAAATAGCGGCGTCCATCCAAGCAAGATGTGGAGGATCGTTGTCCCCGCCATCAGGTGGAGGGTGAAGCGGCGCAGCATCTGGTAATTCTGGCGAGACCGCGCCAGGGCCGTGCTGGTCGCCAGCAATGGGATCACCGGGCTTTCAATCGTGATGCTCAAGGAGGCTACGATCCCAAACGCAGCGATCATCACTTTGGCCTCGTTCAGCCGAGCCATGACAGCATAGGCGAAAGGCATCTCGACCGCCATCAGCAGCCAGCTTGCCGCCAGGGGAAGCCAGAAGAGAAAAATGCGGCCTTGCGTGAGCGCGGGTTTCGGGTCAGCGGATGCGGCGGCGTTGGTCATGGGGGGAGTTTACCATTAAAAGGTTTTGTGTAGCTCCCCTATCCCCTCGACGCATCTGTAGAGACGCCCCGGTGGGGCATCTCCCATTACCCAGCCATTACCCTATGCTCCAAAGGAAAACAACGATTTCACTAAATGGAGAAAATAAATTCGATTACATCGCCCGGATCATCATGATTGATCGCACCGGAATTGAAATATGCGTTTCGGAAATGAGTTTTTCAAGATCAGAAATTTCACCACAGAGAACGCCGTTTCGCTATAAGAGAAAAGCTTAAAATCTCTGTGGACTCTGTGTCTCTGTGGTGAAAAGTTTTTAAGTTTTAGTTAGTCCGATGACCGATACAAAAATATTCAGCGCAATCTAATCATTCCACCCGCTCATCCGCTCTCCGATCATTTCGGTTGCCTCGAGCAAGCGCTCTCTCATCACCAGACCGAGAATACCAAAGATTAATATTGAAATTCCAGTGCAGCCGATAACGAATGCCGTGTTCATACTAGAGAGCAATCCAAAGGTCACGTTGACAACACCCAAAATGATGAAGACGATAGGGGTGATGACGAAACTCCGTGACCGCACCACCAGTCCATAGGTCAAGACCGCCAGGGACTGGAAGAAGAGAATGAAGAACAAACTAATTTCATCTTGCGAGAGCAGTTGGGAATAGGTAGTTCCCAGCAAGATGAGTTGAGAGACCAGCCCGGTGAAGAAGGCCGGGCGGCGATACTGGCCGCGCACCAGGAAGTAATGCTGCACGAACCCCAACGCCGCCGCCGCCACGGTGAAGAACTGCGGCTCGGTGACCTGCGAGTCGATGAGGACCATGTAGTAGGCCCACAAGTAAAGCAAGTTAGCCGGAAACCCCAGCCATACGTTGCGCTGCCGGAAGGCTTCGGCCGCGTAGAAGGTCGCCACCGCGGCCACCGTGACCACCGCCGCCTGACCGCCCTGGATATGGGCGGTAAACGCGGTCAGCGTGCCCACCAGCAATCCGCTGATAAGCAGTACCGGCCCCCATTTGTTCTCCTTTCTCCAGTAGGCGAGGCCAAATCCGGCCACGAAGTATGCGCTGGATAGCGCTAACGCAGGCGCTAACCAGGTTTCTTGGTCGTAGTGAGCGAGGGCCATCGGTAATGCAATCGTCAAGCTGAATGTCGCCCCGTAAGCCAGGAGATCCTCCCAGTTGAGGTGAGTTTCAAGGGCCAAATAGAGGCTGAAAACGATGAAGGCCAGGGCTGCCTGATCGTAGTGGCTTTGGAAGACCGAACCAATCGCCACGAGACCGCCCAGCGCTAAACCGCTCCGCCGCAGGATGCCCGCCCACCGGTTGTTTTTCCTCCACAGCGAGAGCGAGAACCCCGCCAGGTAATACACACATACCAATCCCAAGAACGGAAGCGCCCACTCATTGGGCTTGACATCATAATGTGCCAGCGCAAAAGGCAGCGCCAGGGTAAGGCTGGTAGTGGCGCCAAAGGCGAATGCGGGACGCCACTCAATGAGAGTGTTCAACGCCAGGAACCCTGCCACAGCGGAGAAAGCAATCGCTGAGCTGGAGAGTTCTTCCAGGGAAGGTGATCCAAATGCGGTGAGACCGCCCAACATTAATCCGCTGTACCGTAAAACCTCCGCCCATTTGCGTCCATTTCCTGTTAGAGATAAAGCCAACCCGCCCAGGAAATACACCCCCGCCAATCCCAAAGCGGGAAGAACCCAATTCTCATATTCGAGATAGAGGAGGGTGAACGGCAGCGCGATGGTGAGGCTGACCGCCGCGCCGTAGGCGAAATTTGAATCCCACTTGATCGCTGTGTGCAAAGCCAGGAATCCAGCATACACCCCAAAGGCCAGAGCGGTGTAGGCCGGGTCGCCCTGTGTGGGAGAGAAGATGGCTGTGAGTCCGCCCAACACCAATCCACTCACCCGCAAAACCTCTGCCCAACCTTGCGCTTTCTTTGCTTTGGTGAGGATAAAGCCGGTCAGGAAATATGCGCCTGCCAAAATCAGGAAGGGGACCACCCCATTCCTCTCCTTCAGATGGAAGAGGATGGCGGCTAGAGAAATTGCATAGCTGATCGTCGCGCTGTAAGCGAAGATCGGATCCCATCGGATGGCGGTATGCAAGGCCAAAAACGTGCCCAGAGTGGCGTAAGCCAGGGCCAGGTGAGATAGGTCCGGCTGGAATAGAGATCCAAAAGCGATGAGGCCGCCCAACACCAACCCGCTGATCCGCAAGACCCGATTCCATTTTTTGAACTTCCCCGCTAGTGAGAAGATGAACCCAGACAGGAAGAACAGGCTTGCCAATCCCAGGAATGAGATCACCCAGCTTGCTGGTTCGAAGTGGAAAAGGCCATACGCCAGCGCGGCTGCGAAACTGGTCGTTCCCGCGAACCCGATCCAGGGTTTTCGATCCAGGATGGCGTAGCCGATGGCGTACACACCCAAGATGGTGAAGATGACTGCATTTTGGGCGGCGTAACTGGTGGCAGGAAGTATCCACAGGATATTCAAGGAACCAACCGCCAGACCGAGCAGCCGGGGCGGTAAATGCCAGGCGCTTTTTGCCTGGAACAACCGCCGCGCTCCCAGGTCAAGGCTCAAGAAAACCAGGGTGGGAATGAGCATTTTATATCCGTAATAGAGGGAAGCGTCGGCAAAGATGGGGATTTCAAACGCGGTCAAGTAAGCGAAAATCGCCGCCATCAAAGAGGTCAGGAAGACCAAACCCCGCGGCTTGTAAATGGTCAAGCCCAGATACACAAGAGAAAAGCCTGCGAGATACCAAAAACTCAGCGTATTAGCTCCGTCAATGAACCCTCCCAGGATAGCGATTCCGAAGAGCGGAAGCGCAGCCAACATGAACGGCATCCCGTAAGGGCGGGCCTCCTCCCGCTTGAAAGCTCTGAGAGCCTCGCCGCCGATCGCCATCACCGCCGCCCATAACCAGGTGACTGTCAATCCAGTGTGGAGACTGGTTGAGGCCGCCCCCAGCAGGAACCAGGGAACCGGAATCAATGCCGCCGTTGCCATCCAGGGAAAGAGGAAGAGGGGCCGGTAGAAGTTGCTGGCGATGTAAAACAACGCTCCCAATAGCCATGCCATCGCGATAAGCATCCATTCGCCGTTTATTACATTGTCAAATATAGTGTTACTAAGAATAGCAAGCAATGAAATTCCGATCAATGTTGCTTGTTGTAGCTGAACGGCCAAGAAAAGAGGCGTTGCCAACGTTTTGCCTTGCCATCGCCGGAGGATGTAAACCCCGCCCAATCCCGCCAAAGCCGGAATACCCAGGAGCATAAAGTGCAGGAACAAGGAATAATCAATAAGCTGTCCTAACTGGTAAGCGACCAGATTCCCGGCCCCGAGCGCCAACAGACTGTATAGCTTTGAGCGGTATAACCAGGTTCCTACGCCCCATACGGTTCCTATGACGATCCATACACCCATCCAGAAGACGGTGGAATCATTCCCGCTGAGGCTGAACGAATCCGCAAGAACGCGAGCGTCTATGGGCAAGAGCAGGGTGAATACGGCGAAGAGGACAAAACTAGCCTGCGGCAATCGGCGATAAATCCCCACCGCGCCTCCTATGAATCCTAAAGTGGCGATGAACAAGATCGGCATCCGAGCCTCCTCCACCACAGCCGCCAGAATGAAGGCCGCCGCCACGACCATGAAGGCCCCCAGATAAAGGGCGATTTTAATGCTGGCTTCGCTGAACAAAGTCTCACGCAGGCTGCGAGGAGGTTTGCGCGCTGGCTTTGGCCTCGCCTGGGGCATGGGCCTGGGTTTCGGAGTTGGCTTGACGACCGGCTTGGGAACGTAAGCGGTGTATCGCTGCTCTATCACTCTCGCTTGATGTTTGGTTATCAATCTATCGCGCGCCCATTTCTCGATCTCCGCGGACATTAATTGCCTTTGCTTGGGAGTTAAAAACCGGGATGAATTTTGAAGCTTCCGGTTGTTCTCGGAGATCAGCGCTTCAAGGGCCGCCTCCCGGACCGCTTCATTAGGGTCTTGCGCTGCAATGCTTTCAAGCAAACGCAAGATAACCAGCGATCTATGTTCCATTTGGCCTAGTTGTTTGGCTGCATTGACCCTCTCTTCACCGTCTCCGTTATTCAATGCAAACGCCAACTCGTTCAATATGCTTTCTTTGTTCGGTTCCATACTCGGTGCCTCCTTTGGCATGAGAAGGGTTCGCCTGAATAGCTATGAGGTTGTGATGTGGCGAGAAGATTACCTGGATATATTCTCCCTCTAATTAAGTGCCAAAACAAGACTATGAACTGCCAAAAAGTGCCAATATTTGAACTATAGCATTAAAAAGGAAAAATTACCTAATATTACCGTGTTGATTGATTCTCCAAATTTTTCCATCAAATAGTTTGCATAACTTCAATCGCGCCAATAAATCTCATAACCCGCAACTCCCAACTTACCCATTTGCCTACTTCCAACTTGCCCACTTGCAACTTGCCCACTTGCAACTTGCCCACTTGCAACTTGCCTACTTGCAATTTACCCACTTGCAACTTGCCTACTTGCAATTTATCCACTTGCAATTTGCCCACTTGCAACTTGCCCACTTGCAACCTGCAACTCGCAATCTGAATCTCTCCTCCAATCCTTGACATTTAACCCCTCTAAAGTATAATCATCCCAATTCAGCCCTACTCCAGGGCCTGAAAAACCAGCGCGGAGAGAGTAGCTGTGCAGCCTTTCAGAGAGCCGCCGTTCGGTGCGAGGCGGCAGGCAGACAGTGAAATCCACTCCGTCGGCCCACCCAGGGCCGGTTGCCCCCGCAGGGGCGGAATACTTCCGCCGTAAGGGTGGCCGGGTACGCCCGTTATCGCGTTGCAATGAGACCGTTTTCCTTTTCCTCCTCGGATTACGGTGAATGCAGGTGGCACCACGAGCGCTCCCCTCGTCCTGCTGGATCGGGGAGCGTAACTATTTATTTTGGAGGCCCTGCCATGTTAGACATCAACTTGATCCGAGAAGAACCCGACCAGGTGCGGGAGGCGCTGCGCAAGCGCCAGATGGATCCCGCCCCAGTAAACCACGCGCTTGAACTGGACGAGAAACGCCGCGCCCTCATCGGCGAGGTCGAAGAACTTAAACGCCAGCGCAACGTGGTCTCGAAAGAGATCGGCCAGATGAAGGACGCCGATTCCCGCCAGACCAAGATAGAAGCCATGCGGGAAGTTGGCGACCAGATCACCGGTCTGGAAGACAACCTCAGGGAGGTCGAAACCTCACTTCACGAACTGCTTTCCCACATCCCCAACCTTCCCCATCCCGACGTTCCCCTCGGCGTTGACGAAAGCGAGAACGTGGTCCTCAAAGCCGTCGGCGAGATCCCCGAATTCGATTTTGAACCCAAACCCCATTGGGACCTCGGACCTCAACTGGGCATAATAGACTTCGAGCGCGGAGTGAAGATGACCGGCTCTCGGTTTTATGTGCTCAGCGGGGCGGGGGCCCGGTTGCAGCGCGCCTTGATAGCCTGGATGCTGGACCTGCACACCCGTCAAGATTACGTCGAAAAATATACCCCCTTCATGGTCAAAGAAGAGACTGTGTTTGGGGCCGGACACCTGCCCAAATTCAGGGACAATCTCTACAAAGACCACGAGGAAGACCTGTACTTCGTGCCCACCGCCGAAGTGCCCCTGACCGGCCTGCACATGGACGAGATCATCGAGGAAGCCGACCTGCCGCTTAATTACACCGCCTACACCCCCTGCTTCCGCCGGGAGAAAATGAGCGCCGGGCGCGACGTGCGCGGCATCAAGCGCGGCCACCAGTTCGACAAGGTGGAGATGTATATGTTCACCCGCCCGGAGAACTCCGAAGCCGCTTTCGAAAAGATGGTGGCCGACGCCGAAGCGACCTGCGCCGAACTGGGCTTGCCCTATCGCATTCTCCAGTTATGCACCGGCGACCTGGGCTTTGGCGGAGCCATCACCTACGACATCGAAGTCTGGGCCGCGGGCTGCAATGAGTGGCTGGAAGTCTCCTCCATTTCCAACGTCACCGATTTCCAGGCCCGCCGCGCCAACATCAAATACCGCCCCGAAGACGGCGGTAAAGTCCGCTTCGTGCATACCCTCAACGGTTCGGGTCTGGGGATGCCCCGCACCTTGATCGCCGTCCTGGAGAACAACCAGCAGGCCGACGGCTCGGTGGTTGTGCCTGAAGTCTTGCGCCCCTGGATGGGCGGGATTGAACTGATCGAGCCGGAGGTTTAACTTGCCTGAATGGTTGCAGATCGCCGGGGAAGTGGCCCTGCGGACGATCATCTTTTTCTTTATGGTCGTCGGTTTATTGGGCCTTATAGTGCCGATATTCCCCGGCATTATCGTAATCTGGCTGGCCGCATTGGGGTATGGCATTGTGGCCGGGTTTGGCTTTTTCGGGACCCTGATGTTCATCGCCATCACCTTGCTGATGATCGTCGGCGTATTGATTGACAACGTGCTGATGGGCGCTAAAGCCCGGGAAGAAGGAGCTTCCTGGCTCTCTCTGGGGGTGGGCATGTTAGCCGGCATCATCGGCACCCTGGTCTGGCCCCCCTTCGGAGGCTTCATCGCCGCCCCGTTGGGAATCTTCACGGTCGAATATATCCGGGTGAAGGACGCCGATCAAGCCTTCGCCGCCATGCGCGGTCTTGCAATCGGCTGCGGATGGGCCTTCGTCGTCCGCTTCTGCATAGGCGTCCTGATGATCGGCCTCTGGCTGCTCTGGCTCTGGAAAGGGTAATGACCTCAATCACGTAGGGGCGGACAGCCGTCCGCCCACTGCACTTCAATTTAGAGTTAACCGGGAAACTCGGAATCCATTTTTTCCACCATCTTTCGAAAAGTGTCATTCCGAGAAGGGCAGTTTTATCGCCCAAGCCTGTCCTGAGCTTGCCGAAGGAAGGAATCTCTGTGAACATCGCCTACTCAGGACAAAACTTGTATTATTCCTCTAAGTCAATTGGCCCATAGACTTTTAGCGCTAATTCCTCCCCAAGCAGCAGATCAGCCAAAAGCCGCCGAATCTTTTCCGGTCCAAGGTCAGGGTGGCGTTTCTCCAAACCGCTTATAGCTAGCGTTCGTACCGTTCGATTGAGTTGCGCGACCAGTTCAAGCTTCCGCCAGGGAGGAAGTTGGCGGATCAATTGAATCTGTATCCGTTCTATCTCGGGGTGTGTATCAGAGGCTGTCAAAGGCATTGCTAGTTTCCTGTCCGATTGAGAGCTTCCAGCGAATCACGGTCTAAAAAACGTCATCCCAATCCCCATTTTATCCAACCCCTCGCTGACCCAATACGCCATCAGCGACGAGTCTTCCTCCAGAGCGGCGAAGAGGACTGCCGCGGCGCGCTCGTCTCCAATGAGAGCCAAAGCGCGGACCGCCTGTAACCGGGCAACCTGAGAGCCGCCCTCCATAACCTCTACCAACCCAAGTACCCCGGGCGAACCCAATGCGATCAAAGCGTCCACCGCTAACCGGGAGAGCAGCGCATCTTCGTCATCCAGCAGGGATATTAATTTCGGCGCTGCCTGGGCCGTGGGCTGCCGTTGAAGAGCCAGCGCAGCGCACTGGCGCACACCGATATCTGCATCATCCAACGCTTGAGCCAGAAGCAAGCCGGTCTCCGGGTGGGCGATCTCGGCCAGAGCACGCACTGCCCACCAGCGAGACTCCGTTTCCGCTGCGGAGAGCAACTCTCGCAAAAGGGACAAGGCCGCCTCGCCGTGTCTGCCCAACCCAATCGCGGCGGCTTCGGCGAGCGCTTCGTCGCCGCCGGTCAGGTCTTCCAGCAGCGCATGGAGATCATCCACTAGGAAGGTTTGGGCGGGGGC
>CBDUUP010000189.1:0-8437 GCA_965370435.1 uncultured Anaerolineales bacterium
GAGTGATGAGCCACGACGAGAACACCCACGTGTACTTCTCCTGGTTGTTCTCCCGCGGCCAGGATTACGCCCACGACCCGCTCTCTCACGGACCATTCCAATTCCACGTCGTCGCCCTTTCCTACTTGATCTTCGGCGATAACGACTTCACCGCCCGCATCCCCGCTGCGTTGGCCAGTATCGCCGCCATCCTCTTTATATGGAACTACCGGCGCTACCTGGGAAAAGCTGGCGCACTGATTGCCGCGGGGCTATTCCTCATATCGCCCTACATGCTTTACTATGGCCGCTACGTGCGCAATGAAGCCTACGTAGCCCTATTTGGAGTCATAACGCTATGGGCCATCCTTAGATATTTGGAAACCGGAAAACACCGCTACCTCTACTACCTGACCACCGTAACCGTCCTCCACTTTGCCACCAAGGAAACCGCCTTTATTTATACCGCCCAGGCCCTCATATTCCTGGGATTCTATTTCCTCTACCGGATCGCCCAACAAACCTGGAAAAGCCTCTTTGGCCGGAATTTATTCTTTGCCTTGTTGATCATTGCCGCTTTGTTTGCGGGAGCTGGCGGCGGACGAATCTACTTGGAAGGCAGAGCCGAATCAGCCGACTCGCAAGGTTTCATCGAACCTATTCCATTGGATTCGGAAAGTGAAGAATCTGAAAGCGCATTGAACCTTAATACTATCCTCATCGTTGGAGGCCTCATAGCCTTCGCGGCCGCCTTTATCACCCTATTGAGGGGCTACGGATGGGAGGCGTTATGCAATGTGCGTTCTTTCAGCCTGATGATATTGTTGTTAACCCTCGTGCTGCCTCATCTTTCTCCCTTTGTGATTCAAGTGGGCAACAAAGTTTTCTCCGCGTTAGTCACAATGATGACCAATTCGAGTGCAGCCGATCCGAATAACCCCAACGCCATTCTCAAATTCTTCCAATATTTTCAAAATGTGAACGTCCTGGAATACCGGACCGCGGCAGGAGCGGGCAAACTGCTCATCTACCTGATCCCCTTGTTTGCCATATCCGCCCTCATCGGCCTCAAATGGAAGCCCCGGGTCTGGCTCATCAACAACGCCATCTTCTATTCCATCTTCGTGGTCCTTTTCACCTCCATTTTCACCAACGGCTTTGGCTTCTTCTCCGGCATGGTCGGCTCATTGGGATATTGGCTGGCCCAGCAAGCGGTCGAACGTGGCAGCCAGCCCTGGTATTACTACATCGCCGTTCAGGTGCCCATATACGAATACCTCCCCGCCCTGGGAGTCCTCTTTGCCGCCCTATTGGGAATCCGAGCCTGGGGCAAGAGCGTTTATTTCCGCATCATCTCAGCCCTGGCAAGCCGCCTCTCCCCGGAAGAGGAGGAAGAACCGCTGCCAGAAATTTCCTCCATCCTAGAAGCAAATGAGCCGGAGGAGGAAGCCGAAGAGCCAGCCGAACAACCCGATATTTCAGGCCCCCAACCTGCCCCCACCGCCGCCCTGCTCGGCTTTTGGGTAGTGACCAGCGCAATCGCTTACGCCGTCGCCGGGGAGAAAATGCCCTGGCTGACCGTCCACATCACCCTGCCCATGCTGCTGCTCACCGGATGGTATTTAGGCAAAATGATAGACGCCATCAATTGGCAATCCTTCCGTGAAATGAATGGCGGAATTGTGCTTTTATTGCTGCCCATCTTCATCGCCAGCCTTTTCGCCAGCATAGGGATTCTGCTCAGCCCGACGCCTCCCTTCATGGGATCCGAACTAGCCCAACTTGAAGCCACCAGCGGCTTCCTGGTCGCCTTGACCGCAGCCGCCCTCAGCGGAGGGCTGTTGGCCTGGCTGTTGAAAACCTGGCCTTGGCCCCAGATCACCAACACCATCGCGCTATCCTTCTTCGCCTTGTTGGGTCTGCTCACCACTCGCACAGCCTTCATGGCAACATACATTAATTATGACGATGCTAATGAATTTTTAGTCTACGCCCATTCCGCCGGCGGGGTCAAGGAAATTCTAGCCCAGATCGAAGAGATATCCATGCGAACCACCGGCGGCCTGGACATCGTCGTCGCCTACGACGATATTTCCACCTACCCCTACTGGTGGTACCTGCGCAACTACGACAATAAAATCTTCTATGGCGGCAACCCCACCGGCAATATCCGGGATGCAGCCGTCATCCTGGTGGGAGATGTCAACTTTGGCAAACTTGAACCTTTGGTCAACAACAACTATTATCGATTTGACTACATTCGCCTTTGGTGGCCCAACCAGGATTACTATGGATTGACCTACGAGCGCATCAAAGATGCCGCCCAAAGCGCCGAGATGCGAGCCGCTTTGTGGGACATCTGGTTCTACCGCGATTACGAACGCTATGCGACCGTCAAGGGATACGATTACAAATCCTCCAGCTTCAACCTGCCCAACTGGAACCCCTCCAGCCGCATGCGGATGTACGTCCGCAGGGACGTGGTCGCCATGCTTTGGGACCACGGCCTCAGCCTGGTGCAAGAACCGATCAAGCCCCCCGACGAAGGAAAATATGTTGACTTGACCGCCGATTCCTATTTCGGCGTCCTGGGCAGCGAACCCGGGCAATTCCAACACCCCCGCGGCATCGCCGCCGCGCCCGATGGCAGCCTCTACGTCGCCGATACCGATAACCACCGCATCCAACACCTCTCCCCCGATGGCGCCGTTTTGGAATCCTGGGGAACGTTTTATCATAGCTCGGAAGGAGATGAAGCTCCTCCGGGCACGTTCGATCAACCCTGGGACGTAGCCGTGGACCCCAACGACGGAACGGTTTACGTCGCCGATACCTGGAACCACCGCATCCAGAAATTCTCCCCCACCGGTGAATTCATAACCATGTGGGGCAGTCCAGATTTCGGCCAGACTACTAATTTCTACGGTTTCTGGGGTCCTCGCGGAATTGCAGTTGACTCAGAAGGCCGCGTCCTGGTCACCGATACCGGCAACCACCGGGTGGTGGTCTTTGATGCCGACGGAAACTTCATCACCCAGTTCGGCGGCGAAGGATTCCAGGATGGCTACTTTGCCGAGCCGGTCGGCATTGCCGTCAACGCCGAAGGGATTGTCTACGTGGTGGATACCTGGAACCAACGCATCCAGGCCTTCATCCCCATGCCGGGCGGCAACTATGTATTTTCTCATTCCTGGGGAGTTTACGGCTGGATTGGCGCTTCCCTGGACAACAAACCTTACATCGCCGTTGACAGTCGGGGCCACGTTTTCGTCACCGACCCCGAGAAATATCGAGTGATTGAGTTCACTCCTCAGGGCGAATACGTCCGGTATTGGGGTGAGTACAGCGAAGAAGCGGATGGCTTCGGCCTCTCCGCCGGCATCACCGTTGACCCCCTGGGCGGTATCTGGGTCAGCGATCCGATAAATAACCGCCTCCTCCACTTCACCCTGCCATAGCGCGCCGGCAATCGTCCAACACTCGATAAATCAAGCATATTCAGGAGCCACTATGCAAGCTACCCAAGAAAAACAATCCCTCGGAGCGGATAAACCAACCCTCACTGACTTCAAAGTGAACTGGGAAATGGTGATATTCCTCATCATCGTCGCCATCGCCATCCTCAGCCGGTTTTACGACCTGGGCGCCAGAGTGATGAGCCACGACGAAAGCCTGCACACCCTGTTCTCCTGGAATCTTTTCCGGGGTAACGGCTACCAACACACCCCCATGATGCACGGACCGCTCCAATTCCACCTGGTAGCCTTCTCCTACTTCCTCTTCGAAGCCAGCGATTTCACCGCCCGCATCCCGGCCGCGCTGGCCAGCATCGCCACCATCGTCTTTCTCTGGAACTATCGCCGCTTTTTAGGCCGTACCGGGACCCTGATCGCCGCGGGGCTGTTCCTCATTTCCCCCTACATGTTGTACTATGGCCGCTACGTCCGCAATGAGGCCTTTGTCGCCCTGATCGGAGTCATAACCCTTTGGGCCATCCTCCGCTATCTAGAAAGCGGCCAAAACCGCTACCTTTATTATTTGACCGCCGCCACCGCCCTCCACTTCACCGTCAAGGAGACCGCCTTCATCTACACCGCCCAGGCGTTGTTGTTCCTCGGTTTTTACTTCTTATACCGGATATCCCGCCGCAGGTGGGTAAAGCCGTCCTACCAGAATATCTTTGTCACCCTGCTCATCATCGCGCTGTTCGTCGCTGGGATTGCAGGCGGGATGAATATTATTAAAAACTGGGAGGTCCAAATCGACTCCGCTGAAGTGGCGGAGCCTGCCAACCCAGAAGAAACCCCCAGCGATGGTCAATCCTCGGAAGAGTCTTCTTTCCCCATGGTTTTCCTCGCAATCGCCATAATTGTAGTGCTATGTATATACGCCTCCTTGTATTTTCTGATCTTTGGGTATGGGTGGCGTAACCTTCGCAACGAACGCTCCTTCGGACTGCTGGTCATCCTGGGTACCCTGGTGTTGCCGCAGCTCTCTCCCTTCGTCATAGAAATCATTAACCAATATTTGCCCGCCTTTGGATGGGACCCGCTCAACTACTTCTCATTTTTGAGCATGACAAAAACAGCAGTGGTCGTCATCTTAATGTTAGCGCCCGCCCTCTTGATTGGCCTGCTATGGAAACCTCGCATCTGGCTGATCAACTTTGGCATCTTCTTCGCCATCTTCACCGTCTTATACACCACCATCTTCACCAATGGCCCCGGATTCTTTTCCGGCATGGTAGGTTCTCTTGGCTATTGGATCGAACAGCAAGCCGTGGAGCGAGGCAGCCAGCCCTGGTATTACTACCTCCTTGTCCAGATCCCATTTTATGAATATTTGCCCGCGCTCGGGAGCCTCTTGGCTGCCGGGCTGGGAATCAAAAGCTGGTGGAAGACATACCAGGCAAATCGAGCAAAATCGGACGAAACCGAAGAAGCTGAAATTTATGAAATCCAAGAGATCGAAGAAACCGTTGAAGACGCAGAAGAACCGCCCCCCACCACAGCCTTGATCGGATTCTGGGCCATCACCAGTCTGCTGGCATTCACCATCGCCGGAGAAAGGATGCCCTGGCTCACCGTTCACATCACCCTGCCCATGTTGCTGCTCTCTGGTTGGGCTTTGGGCAAGGTCATTGACAGCATAGACTGGCAAGCCTTTCGAGAAAAGCGCGGCCACCTCGTCATCCTGGCCCTTCCGGTATTCATCATCAGTTTGTTGGCGGTGTTTGGCCTGGCGCTCAGCGACACCCCGCCCTTCCAGGGTAAGGACCTCGAACACCTAAACGCATCCAGCAATTTCTTGACCGCCCTGGTCATCGCCGGTCTCAGCGGCGCGGGAGTTTTCAGCCTGCTTCGGAACTGGGAGGGTGCTCAAATCCGGCGCACGGTCACCCTGGCTGTCTTTTCCTTGTTCGGTCTGCTCACCGTCCGCACAGCCGCCATCGCCTCCTACGTAAATTATGACAACGCCACAGAATTCCTGGTTTACGCCCATTCAGCCCGGGGCGTGAAAGACATCATGGAACAAGTGGAAGAAATCTCCCGCCGCACCACCAACGGATTAGACATCGTGGTCGCCTACGACGAAGACGTCCCCTGGCCTTTCAGTTGGTATCTACGGGATTATGAAAAGAAAAAATACTACGGCGAAACCCCTACCATCGAAATCCGTGAGGCCTCCATTATCCTGGTGGGGAATGATTATTTCAACCAGATCGGCCCGGTAGTCGGCGAAAACTATTACCAAATAGACTACATACGCATGTGGTGGCCCAACCAGGACTACTTCGACCTGACCTGGGAACGGATCGCCAACGCCCTGTTCAATCCAAGTTTGAGGACCGCCCTCTGGGATATCTGGTTCTATCGCGATTACGAAAAATATGCCCTGACCAAAGAGTTAGAATTCGAAACCTCCGCTTTCAGCCTGGCGAACTGGAGTCCTGCGGATGAGATGAGGATGTATATCCGTAAAGACATTGTGGCCCAACTTTGGGACTATGGCTTCAGCCTGGAGCTTGAACCTCTGTTCGAAGACCCCTATAAAGATGGGAAACTTGATTTGATCGCCGATAACTCAATCGGTACAACCGGCAATGAACCGGGCCAATTCCAGGGCGTTCGGGGATTTGATGTCGCCCCCGACGGCAGCCTATACATCGCCGACACCGACAACCACCGCATCCAACACATGGCCCCCGATGGCAGCGTCCTGAACGTCTGGGGGGCCTATGGAGCCACCACCGATACCGAGGAGGCTCCGACCGGCGCCTTCAACCAACCCTGGGACGTGGCCGTTAGCCCCATAGACGGCTCGGTCTACGTCGCCGACACCTGGAACCACCGCATCCAGAAATTCACCGCCAATGGAGAATTTGTAACCGCCTGGGGTTTCAGCCAGTACGGCAGCGCTGACCCCTATGGATTCTGGGGCCCCCGTGGAATTGCAGTGGACCTTGAGGGCCGCGTATACGTCACCGACACCGGAAACCACCGGGTATTGGTCTTTGACGCCGACGGCCTTCACCTGGACGATTTCGGCGGGGCTGGCTTTGGCAACGGCCAATTCTCCGAACCGGTGGGCATTGACGTCGGCCTGGACGGCAGGGTATTCGTTGCCGACACCTGGAACCAGCGCATCCAAGTATTCTACCCAACCGATTTCGGAGGCTACAGCTATCTTTTCTCCTGGAACGTAAATGCCTGGTTTGGCGACACTCTGAACAACAAGCCCTACATCGCCGTTAACCCGCAAGGGCATGTCTTCATCACCGACCCAGAGATGTACCGGGTGATTGAATTCACCGCCGAAGGCCAGTTCGTCCGTTTTTGGGGAGACTTCAGCGCCGGGCTGGATGGTTTTGGGTTGGCCTCCGGGATCGCCATAGACCCACTTGGCAACCTATGGGTGAGTGACGGCTCCTTCAACCGCATCCTGCACTTCACCCTGCCCTGAACGAAACACCATTTAAATACCTCCCGCAGGTTTGTCTGGATGCATCCATTATCAAGCAACAATTATGCCAAATTGAACATATCCGTCTTAGAAACAACCTGCGGGAGGTTTATCTTTACGCAACCATTTTCGGGAACATTCTATACCAAATGGCGGTTTTTGTGAGTCGCTCAAACGTTTACGAAGTCGGCCTGCGCCGACATGACGATATTTTAGTCCGCCGAAGGCTTCGTCCTGAGGCTCAACCCGAAGGAGCGGACTTCGTAGTTGTTGGTGCGACTTTAGTCGCTGTGTCCCCCAAAACACGCCAAAAGAGATGCAATATATGAAATCCCCATTAAACGACCCCAAGCTGGAAGCGTTGCTTGACCGCCTCCACGCCCAAAGCGACACCCAAGCCGACGAGACCAACGCCTACTTCGAACAGCGTGAGCAAGTGGTCGCCATCGATCAAGAAGACTATTACGACGATGACATGGTTCGTTTTCTCTCAGACAAGATGGTCGCCCTTGACCGAGATAAGGCAGAGTTCTGCTACCTGCTCTGCCGTTCCCTGCGAGCGACCCGTATCGTGGAAGCGGGCACTTCCTTCGGAGTCTCCACCCTCTATCTGGCGGCCGCGGTTCGCGACAATCAAGTCGAGAACGGGGTAGTCATCGGAACGGAATACGAGCCTAAGAAAGTAAAAATCGCTCATGCCAATTTCAAGGAAGCGGGGTTTAGCGAATTCATCGAACTCCGAGAAGGAGACCTGCGGGAGACTCTCCAAGACGTTGGCGGCCCGGTGGACTTCATGCTGGTAGACATTTGGGAAGTGGCTCTCCCCGCCCTGGAGCTGGTGTCCTCCAGCCTGCGTCCCGGGGCCATCGTAGCCTGCGACAACACTACCGTGGACGCCGCCGAGTACCGCGGCTACTTCGAATTCGTGAACGACCCGAACAATCGCTTCCGCACAATGACAGTCCCGTTCGAGGGCGGTTTTGAGCTTTCTGTCCGTATCTGAGGCCCAAGACCAGTTCCATTTATAGAGAATATTGGTTAGTATCGTCCAGACGAACCTACAAAATTTAATCACACCCTGGTCACAGGCATGTTCTATTGAATACATCTTCAGACATTCTATGGCAAGGTGCGCAGCATCCTGAGCCTGTCGAAGGATGCGGCTCTGGCCGAGATCATATCTTGTCCAGTTCCGAATACCTTTCACCCATGCAAAGTTAAACTCCCTCACAATCCCCCCTTATCCATACCGCCTCCGTAGAGACGCCCCGGTGGGGCGTCTCCCTTCAACTAACCATCACCTGAAGCAACAAAGGAAAACCACCCCTCTAGAGAAATCGCACAGTCAGGTCAATTAAGCGCAACTGATTATGAATAGTAAACCCCAAAAGTCTAAAGCGAAATTTCTAGATGGAAGATATATAAAATTCGTCATTTCTTCCAATACCTTCGCCAAAAAAGATGAAAAAGGAGGGGTTTTTGTAGTAGAGTAGTA
>CBDUUP010000190.1:0-8385 GCA_965370435.1 uncultured Anaerolineales bacterium
GAGCACGGCAAGTCCTTTGAGGCTTTCTTCTACCGGCGGGGCGATGAGGGAACTGGTGGCGACATCGGTCATCAATTCTGAACCGGTGACGGCGTAAATACCCAGGCCGAACAAAGTATTGATGATGAAAGCGCCGCCCACGGCCACGACCGCTCCCCAGAAAAAAACACCCCCCAACAACAGCTTGGGTTCTCTCTCGTAGCGGTCCATCCAGTAGAGGATGGAGGAGAAGAGGATCCCAAATCCAAAACTGATGACGATGGTGAAGATCAGCATTAAAATGTTGTCCATGGTGGCGGCTCCTTATGGGTTAGCGATTGAGCAGGACAAGAAAATATACAAACTTTTCACCACAGAGACACAGAGATCGCCGCTTCGCTTAGAGAGAAAAACTCTATGGTGAAATTTCTGAGTCAATGAGTTATTATTCAACGCCTCGAAAAACTGTCCGTTGGCTAGAAATAAGTTCATCTTTCATTTAGGAGAAACCGGCTCGGCTGTTTCAGGGAGGGTTGGCTCTTGGGGGGCGAGGATGAGGCGGGTGCGGGTGATGCGGGCGTCGTGGGCGGAGATTTCCAGGGCATCCAAGACCTCGTCGGGGCGGCCGGTGGCTCCTTCCTGGGCGCGGAGGTGCATGTAGAGGCGGGGCCGGCCAAGCTCATCGTCTTCTCGGCGCTGCACGTCGAGGATCAAGGGACGAAGGTCGTAGACTTTCACTTTCCTTTTCCGGCGCCGCTCGCGGGGGAGGGTGTCGGCGGCTAACAGGTTGGCGATGCGTTCATCGAGGCCAGTCTGGGGAAGAAGGAGGGCGGCATGGAATTCGGCGGACTGCATTTGGGTCTGTAATTTGGGCAGGCGGGGGGGCACCGATTCCAGGTTCAGTATCTCAATCCCCGGCGGCAGCGCTTCCCGGAGGGCGGCTTCAATATCGGGGAGAGGCTGCTCCTCGGTCATCAGGAAGTCGGCCAGTTCGCCTGCGCTGGTGAAGCCCAGAGGCAGGGCGGAGGCCAGATTGAGGCGGGGGCGGGGGTTGAAGCCTTCGCTGTAGGCGATGGGCAACCCGGCTCGCCGCAGGACGCGTTCCAGGCTGCGGTGGAGGTCAAGGTGGCCGGTGAAACGCATGGCTTCGGTTTTGGCAAAGGTTAGTCGGATCCGCATTGGTAGGTGTAGGTGGTCTTAATAGTCGAACCTATCAGAGTTGTAAGGTGAGGGAAAATCATGGTGGGTAGGACAACTATACCATAGGCAGGGGAATTTTACATTGGTATAATTGTTGAAACCCAGTCTATCAATATTCAAACTTTTCCCTAACTAAGATAATGAGGTCTTGAAATGAAAAAGAGAGCCCGTATCATCGTCATCATCGTGCCCGTATTGCTGCTCATCGTTGTGGGAGTTTTCTTTTTAATGCGCCCGAGCGATTCAACGCCTGTTGAAACAGTAAGCTATGCCACTTTGAGCGAAATTCAAGGCGTGGTTGAGATCCGGCAGCCGGAAGAGGATGCGTTCAGCGAGGCAGCCGATGGGGTATCTCTGGAACTGGGAGGGCAGATCCGCACTCAGGAGGATGGGCGCGTTCGCCTGGACATCTCCAGCGGGGCGTTGGTGCGGCTGGGGCCGCAATCGTTGTTCACCCTGGAAGCGGTGGATGACGATCCCGAAAATCTCTTCGCCCGCTTGAAGTTGGAATTGGGGGAACTTTGGGTCATCATCTCTGGCGGGTCGGTGGAGGTAGATACGCCTTCCGGTCTGGCTTCGGTGCGGGGTTCTTATATGAATGTCCTGCTGCAGGGGCCTGCGAACAATATGACCATGACGGCCAATTGTTTGGAAGGAGCATGTAGATCGGAAAACGATGCGGGAAGCGTTGACTTCGGCGCGGGGGAGTCGGCCAGTTCTTCTAGCGATGCAACTGCCGCGCCCAGCAAGGGCTTGATGAGCAGCCAAGCCGTGACTCGCTTCATTCAATTCAACCCGGAGGCGCAGGGTGTGGCCACAGAGCTGACCGAGACGCTGGCGGGACCGCAATCGGGGTCGGGGGATGAAGCTGATGATACCTCTACGTCCACGAACACGGCGACGAATACGCCCACGTATACGGAAACACCCACGCCCACCTCGACCTCCACCCCCACCCCAACCCCCACGGATACTGAAATACCGGTTCCCACATTCCACCTCACCAAAGACGCGCTGTGCTATACCGGCCCGGATACAGACGGCTACAGCGTGGTGGGCGCTTTGTTCGCCGGGACGGAGGTCGTTATCGTGGGCGTTGGCCCGGCCCCCTGGCTGGTGGTTAACCTCAATGGCGTCCAGTGCTTTGTAAACGGGAACGCGGGGGATGTCAGTGGAGATACATCGGGGTTACCCTATGACTCCGGGCCGCCAAAAAATACACACACTCCAACCCCCACCGACGATTCCACGAATACCCCAACAATAACCAATACCTCAACCTACACCACCGGCATCACTGTTTGGGCTTATTCTGGGCCGATGAATATCAACATTAGCTCCTCAGGCGCATGCCAGCAACACTATTCCATTGAGGTAACTTCCCCGAATGGCATCTTGGATGTCTTTGTGGAGTATTTGGTGGAAGGCGAGCAACCTGGGTGGATTCCCCTCAAGAAGTCAGGTAATGTCTATAGTAAATGGGCCACAATTGACACCTCCGGTTTTTCGCCTCCGACTAAAGTGTACTGGCAATTTGTTATTATAGATGGTAGCGAGAGCGCATATTTCATCCCACCCACTGGAGCTTTCCGTTTTACCGATAGTTTTGGTTGTGGCGGGGGCGGGGGTGGGGCTGTAGATGTCTCCAACCCTCTGGCTATCAACTCACCGCCGGATCCCTTTGCTTTGACATAGCCGAGGCCAGATTCGGTAGAACGCCAACTATGCGCTTTGTTAAGCTCATGTTGGTGAAATAGAGTAACGCATATATAAATGTATTAACCACGAAGACACCAAGACACTAAGAAAAACATAAACACTGAATCGCTGAATCACTGAAACGCTGAAAAACTTTACGGTTGATAGCTTGGTCAACTATTGGCAAATGGTTATACGCATTTAAAAATTTATTAACCACGAAGACACTAAGAAAAACATAAACTTTGTGTCTTCGTGTGTTAGTGTAAAAAACTCACCCTCCTATTCCATATCTATAATTATCCACCAAGTTACCCTTACAAAAATTATCTTAACAAAGCGCCAAGGAAGAAGAACATGCTAGAAACTGCCGAATCCAGATCCACCCGCTCCCGTGCTCTGCTCATCATTGGAGCGGTGGCAGCGCTGCTCATCTTGTTGGAGATCATTGGCCTTATCTCCAACGTCACCACGCCGCTGGAAGGGCTGGAGCTATCGGCGCGGGACCTCTCCTTCCGTCTGCGGGGAGCCCGCCCTCCGGCGGAGGAGATCGTCATCGTGGCGATTGACGACGATTCCTTCAATTGGACCGGCTACCAGTGGCCCTGGCCGCGAGCCTACCTGGCCGAGATCGTGAACTGGCTGGACCAGGCCGGGGCGCGGGTGATCGGGATGGACGTTATCCTGGCGGAAGCCAGCGACGATCTGGAGGGCGACCAAGCTTTGGCGGACGCCTTCGCCAACGCCAACGCTACGGTCTCGGTGATGCAGGTTTATAAAGACCCGGACACGGGCAAAGAAACCCTGACATTGCCCCGCCCCATGTATACGGAAACCTTGCACGGTTATGGGATCACTGAGGTGGTGCGGGACGACGACGCTATTGTGCGGGGGCTGAGGGCCTATAAGATCTACAACGAGGAAGCCTATTACAACTGGGCTTTCGACCTGGCCCGGCTTTACCTGGGGGTTGAGGCTCCCTCCAATCCCGATCCGGGCAGCTTGACGTTCAACGGCGATACGATCCCTCTCAACCAGCAAGGGCTGCTCCTGGTGAACTACGCCGGACCGGCCAGCACTTATCCCACCTACACCGCCGCTTTTGTAGTTCTGGGCGATTACGACGCGGAACTCTTCCGAGACAAGATCGTCCTCATTGGGGCGACGACCGAGACGCTGCAAGACATTTATCCCACGCCCTATTCGGCCAGCGCGCTGACGCCGGGGGTGGAGATCGTGGCCAATGCGGTAGCCACCTTGCTCTCCGGACGCTACATGCGGCTGGCGCCGCCCTGGGCGGCCTTGGCGTTGACGGTCCTGGCGGCGGTAGGCGCGTGGTTCATAAGCCGCAATCCACGCCCTATCACCGCTCTCTTGTGGGTGGCGGGCGTGATCGTCGCTTACTTCGCGGTCAAGGTGCTGACCTTTATCTTCACCGGATGGGAGATTCCGTTGACCACGCCATCGCTGATGCTCTTCCTGGGGGTGGTGCTGCCCACCCTGGAGCAGGCCGTCACCCAGGAGATCGAAAAGCGGCGGGTGCGGGGGCTTTTCAGCCGGTTCATCTCCCCGGAGATGGTGAACCAACTGCTGACCACCCAGGACATCAACTCGCTCAACAAGCGTGCCGAGCTGACCATCCTGTTCTCGGACATCCGGGGTTTCACCACCCTCTCGGAGAAATTGTCCCCGGAAGAGGTAGTGGCAATGCTCAACCCATACCTGGAAGTGATGACCGAGATCATCCATAAATACGGCGGCACGGTGGATAAATATGAGGGCGACGCTATCCTGGCCTTCTTCGGGGAGCCGATCCCCCACGCCGACCACGCTATCCGGGCCACGAGCACGGCTTACGAGATGATGCAAGCGTTAGAGACGCTCAACCGGAAGTGGAAGAGGGAAGGCAGGTTCAACGAGCAGTTTGACATCGGGATCGGCTTGAACACGGGGGAGGCGTTCGTCGGTTTGCTGGGGTCGGAGCAGCGGGTGAACTACACCATCATCGGGGATAACGTCAACCTGGCGGCCCGATTGCAAGACCAGACCAAGGAGTTCAACTGGCCCATCCTCCTGAGCGGTCCCACCTACGAACAGGTGAAAGAGGAGTTCGATTGCGAATTCGCCGAATCGGTGGTGCTGAAGGGGAAGACGGAGCCGGTGATGATATATAAGTTAGTGGGGAGGAAAGATAAGGCTGAGGGTTTAACGTTATAGCGTTAGAAAGTTGAAGGTGGGCAAGTTGAAGGTTGCGGGTTGCAAGTTGCAGGTGGGCCAGTGGCAGGCGCTAGATCGAGATATAAAAACCCCTCGTTGGAGGGGTTTTTTGGTTTTATTGGGATGGGGGATTAGTTCAGGGGTCTACGGCGTTGTTGGCGCAGATTTGGATGTCGCCGCCGAGGAGGACGCAGGTGAGGAATTCTTCGGGGTCAACGCCCTGGGCGACGAGGGAATTGGCGGCGTCAATACAATCTTGGGGCACTTGATTGATGTCTGGCACAGTCCCTGAATTGGGGTCCCAGCCGGGGGGCGAGCAGTAATCCACGCAGGCGCCGGTCGCTATGCAGGCTAGATCGGGCAGCACCACCCAATAGCCTACCGGGGTAGCCGTAGGCGGCAGGGCGGCCACTGTCTCGGTGATCTGCTGGGTAATGCCATAGGCCTCTGGGTTGGCGGCGAACCATGCTTCCATCTGCGCTTGAGTTATGATCCCCATTTCAGGCATCGTGGTGAGATCATACATGATGGCGCTTTGCCCGGCGTAGAGCCACACACTGCCCGCATCGTTGGAGGCGGCGCAGATCCCTTCCAGGCAGGTGATGATCACTTGGCCGGTCAGTTCGTCCACGCCGACGCCCAGATAAGAGCCGCGCACCGAGGCCAGACCGGAGGGGGTTTCCACTTCCATAGTCCCGCCGGAAAGGATCACCCAGATCTGTCCGGCGGCCAGTTTGATCTGGGCGAAGGGGCCGGTGGAGCGGTCTTCCAGGCCTTCCAGGGTGTAGGTGGAATTGGGGCCGACCCGCATGAGGGTCCCGTCGGGGAAATCCAGACGGGCTTTCCCGTCTGGGCCGGTGCGGACCTGGCCGCCGACCTGCAAAGTGAGGCCGTTGGAGGCTTGGACGGCCTGGGCCGCCTCCGGCTGGGTTACCTTAACATCCCCTTCCACCTCCGAAAAGGAAGCCGCCAGTGCGCCGCCAGTCAGCGGATTGGCGCAGACGATGGCAGCCAATGACAATACTGCGATTATGAGAGCGAGGGTTGATCTGGGATTAAGTTTGCGCACGGGTCACCTCCGGAACTGGAATACCTTATTATCATATCCTAAATTGGGACAATTCATCATTACAGATTTGCAACCTCCAAAATACATTTACCACTAAGGCACAAAGACACGAAGAAAAAAAATATGAGTCTTTGTGCCTTGGTGTATTGGTGTTAGAAAACCTTTCCCTCCTATTCCAAAACTAATTTTATCACCAAGCAATGATTAGAGAGATTCGCAGAGTTTTTTGGTAATTTCTCTGCGTTTTCTCTCTAAGCGCAGCGACGTTCTCTGCGACTCTGCGGTGAAGTGTTTTACTATGTGCTTATTTCGAGGACAGCGCTTGCCAAGTTTCAGGCGGCTGGAAGCAGACTTACACTTATGCAAAGTGCATAAATAGCCTATTGCTTTTCCCGCCTCTTACCTCTACAATAAATGTTACAACCTTTCACCCACCAGGAGACCGCCATGAATAAGAAATTTATCCTGATCCTAATTGCCCTGTTTGGAATGCTGGCCGTGGTCGCCGTACTCGCGGCGGTCTTCATCGGCGGGGGGACGGATAGCCCAGCCATGACCGCCACCCTCAGTGAGATCGAGGGATTGGTGATGCTGATAAACGCCGGAGAGGGAGAGTTCTCCAGCGCGTCTGACGGACAAATGATCCAGATGGGCACCCAGATCATCACCTCGGCGGACTCTCGGGTGCGTCTGGACCTATCTGACGGCACGCTGGTGCGGATTGGCCCGTTATCCACGTTCACGCTGGTATCGGCGGAATCCCAGCCGGATGGATTTTTAAAACGTCTCCTGTTGGAAGCGGGGGAGGTGTGGATCATCCTTTCGGGCGGAACCTTGGAGGTGGAAACGCCCTCCGGGCTGGCCTCGGTGCGGGGCTCATACATGGGCGTAAGGGTGTTCCCTGAAACTGATGAGACGGCCATCACTTGCTTGGAAGGTCATTGCGCCTTGGGCAACGCCATAGCCACGGTCCAATTGACCGCCGGAGATAGCGCCTCGGCATCCGCTCCCCAAGAGGCCCCGGTTCTCAGCGCGATGACGGACCTGGATGTCACCCGGTGGTTGGATTTCAATCCCGAGGCCATCGAGGTCATCCCACCCTTGACCGGCACGGTCCTCGCCGAGTCAACGAAAACCCCGACCTCCCCCCAGGATAATGCCACCGCAACACTCACCCCGACGGAGGCGAGCGACGGAGCTTCTACCTCCACGCCAACAGAGATTAGCGATGTCGCCAGCACTTCCACCCTAACTCCAACGAATACTCACACTCCCACACCCTCGCTCACAGCCACCAGCAGTACCGACAACCCCACCGCTACGCCCACGATCATGGAGACTACCACTACACCGACCATCACCCCCACCGCGACGACCAGCGATACGCCTACGGTCACGCCCACAACCACCAACAGCCTCACGATCTTCACAAATGTCAAAGGCCCTCCCAATGATGGGAGTACCATCATAGCTTGCGCCAATCTGTTTTCGGTGGACGCCTATGACCCGGACGGCCTCAACCTGATCAAGCTGGAGTATTCCAAAAGCGATACCTTCAGCGTGTCGGACTATGTCATTCTGGAGGTTACCGGCAGCACCTACAGCGGCATGTTCTCTATCCCCGCCGCGGATGGTGAAGTTGTCTATTGGCGTTTCTGGTCTATTGACATGCGAGGGGAATACGATTATTTCCCCAGGGGATCGGCTTTCGAGTTCACTTCAATCAATTGCTCCTTGCCCAATGCTGGGACGATTGAAGATTCGGCCGAACTTTCGGGTGAGGTTGCGGTTGTCAGCCAATTGCCGCCGGAATTGGTTGGGATAGACTTTAAACCGCGTTATCAGTTTATGGCTTAGAAGGAAGGAGGGGGAAACGTGCAGGGGCGCAGCAATGCTGCCGCCCCTACGAAGAAATTTCAGGGTTTTGGATATGGTTATGTGGGGTGGCGCGCAGGGGCGCAGCAACGCTGCCGACCCTACGAAGAAATTTCAGGGTTTTGGATATGGTTATGTGGGGTGGCGCGCTGGGGCGCAGCAATGCTGCCGCCCCTACGGAGGGATTTCAGGGTTTTGGATATGGTTATTTGTGTTGGCGCGCCGGGGCGCAGCAACGCTGCCGCCCCTACGAAGGGATTTCAGTTTTTGGATATGGTTATTTGTGGTGGCGCGCTGGGGCGCAGCAATGCTGCCGCCCCTACGGAGGGATTTAAAGGTTTGGATAT
>CBDUUP010000191.1:0-8349 GCA_965370435.1 uncultured Anaerolineales bacterium
GCTGCGCGTTGACTTTTGTCATGTCGTCTTGGATTTGGTCATCCTGAACATTACCGGGCCGTAGGGGCGCTCCGCGTGCGCCCCGGCGCGTGCCCTCACCCCCCATCTCCAAACCTCCATAGAATCAAACCAGTTATAATAAGTGTCAACCTCCCAACCCCAAATACCCCCAAAAAAGGCCCCCCATGACCGGACCCCTCGCCTCCCTCAAAATCCTCGATTTCTCCACCCTGCTCCCCGGCCCCTTCGCCTCCATGTTCCTCGCCGACCTGGGCGCGGAGGTCATCCGCATAGAATCCCCCCACCGGCAGGATATGGTGCGTTTGCTGCCTCCCTTCGACGGCGACACCTCCGCCTGGCACGGCCTGCTCAACCGCTCCAAGCGTTCCCTCTCCCTGGACTTGAAAACCCCCGGCGGCATCGAAGTGGTCAAGCGGCTGGTGATGACCTACGACATCGTCCTGGAGCAATTCCGCCCTGGCGCGATGGACCGCCTGGGCGTGGGCTATGAAGCCTTATCCGCCGCCAACCCCCGCCTCATCTACTGCGCCCTCACCGGCTACGGCCAAACCGGCCCCTACCGCGACCGGGCCGGACATGATATCAATTACCTGGCCCTCTCTGGGGTCGCCAGCCACACCGGACGGCGGGACGGCGGCCCGCTGCCTCTCGGTGTGCAGGTCGCCGACGTGGGAAGCGGCTCTTACAACGCCCTGGTCGGAATCCTGGCTGCCGAAGTCCACCGCAAGGAGACCGGGGAGGGCCAGTTCGTCGATGTCAGCATGTTTGACGGAGCCTTGTACTGGAACGCCCCCGCCGCCAGCAACTTCCTGGTCGGCGGTGAAGCCCCCGAACGCGAGCGGATGCCCCTCAACGGCGGCATGTATTACGACTATTACCAGACCGCCGACGGGCGTTATCTATCCGTGGGCAGCCTGGAACCCAAATTCTGGACCGGCTTCTGCCAGGCTATTGAGCGCCCCGACCTGGTGGACCGCGGCTACGATACCGATCCTGACGCCCAAAGCCAACTCAAATCCGAGATCCAAAAGGCCATCGCCACCCGGCCTCTGGAGGCCTGGGTAGAAATCTTCGCCGCCCTGGACGTTTGCGTCGAGCCGGTCTTGAACGTGCCCGAAGTGGTCCAACATCCCCAAACCCAGGCCCGAGGCATGGTCGTCGAAGTCCCCATCCGGGAAAACGAGACCCAACGCCAGATCGCCAACCCCATAAAATTCTCCCGCTGCCAGCCAACCTACCAACACACCGGCGCAGCGTTGGGAGAACACACTCAATCAGTACTGCGCCAGGCCGGTTTCACCCCCGATGAAATAGACTCTCTGTCAGATGCGGGAGTCTTCGGCTAGGGCCTATTCCTGAGTCTGCTGTGAAAGTGGTTTTTATTAACCATTAAGACTCAAAGGCACGAAGATAAAAAAACTTCGTGCCTTCGTGGTTAAAGTTTTTCTACCCCTAAAGCCGCCTCTATTCACCTCGAAGAAACCAACACCTTATACACCCGGTCCAGCCCCTCCTTCACGTACTCCGCCGACAACCCGTAGCTGATGCGCAAATACCGGTCCAGCCCAAAGTGGCTGCCGGGCGCTACGTAAGCGCCTTGTTCCTGGATCAAGCGGCGGACCAGCTCGTCGGAATTGATCTCCCGGTTGTAGCGCACGAAAGCGATGGCGGCAGCCTCCGGGGGGACGAAAGAAAACATATCCTCATGCTCTTTGCACCAGCTTTCAAAGGCGCTGTATCCCCTGCGGACGTATTCCCGCGTCCGGGCTATAGCTCGTTGGCGCACTTCGGGGGTTAGGGCGTAAGCGGCCAATAGATTGCCCATCATCGTGCTGGAGATCGTGACGTAATCCTGGCGCGCCCAGATATCATCGGCGGTTTCATGGGGCGCAACCACCCACCCGATCCGCAACCCCGGCAGAGCGTAGGCTTTCGACAAACTCCCTATCGCCAGGACCTTATCGTACTGCCCCCAAAAAGAGGGTGTGATCTCATCCGTGTGATGCTCCGCCCCGGCATAGACCTCATCCGCCAATATCCAGGCCCCCACTCTCGCCGCCCCCTCAACCACCGCCTCCACCTCTTCGGTTGTGAGGATATGGCCGGTGGGATTGTTGGGGTTGCAGACCGCGATGAGCTTGGACTGGTCTGTGATGGCGCTGGAAAACTCATTCCGGTCAAGCCCCCAACCCAGTTCTTCCTTGAGCGAAAAGGTCTTGACCTCCATACCAAAATTCTTGGCGATGCCCCATATCTGCATATAGTTGGGCATCATAATGGCGATCTCATCTCCCGGCGACAGCAGCGTCAGGATGGCGGTGAAGTTCGCCTGCGCCGCCCCGGTCGTGACCACCACATTGTCCCTCGTAGCCCCCGGATACATCGCCGCGATCCGCTCCCGCAATTCGATGGAGCCATTGGTCTGGGGGTAATTCAATCCCGTGGTGAGCAGGGTCTCCATCATCTCCTCGTCTCCTCCCACTAGCTCGCGCACCGTCAGCGGCTTCACCCCGCTCTCCGAGAGATTGTATTCAACCTGGTGCTCCCATATTGACATTACGCGTTCCAGCAAAAACGGGTGAAATTCCGAATTCATCAAATTCGCTCCTTTTGCATTTTTTGTTTTTCTCTGTGTCTCTGCGGTGAAATCTTTTTTAAATTCATTTAAATTTCGATACCATCAAGCAACCTGCTCGCCAATCACCGGCCATCCTCCATAATCTTCCGCAATACCTCCACACTCACATTCCCGCCGCTGGCGACAATGGCGATATTCCCCCCCAGAGTCTCCACCTTATCATACAGCAGCGTCGCAATCCCCACCGCGCCGCCCCCCTCGATAACCTGATGGTGTTTCTCCAGCATGAAGCCCATCCCCCCGGCGATCTCCTCCTCGGAGACCAACACCGTCTCGTCCACGTATGCCTGAACCATGCGGAAGGTATAGGCATTGTCTGCGTTCAGCCCACCCGCCAATGCGTCCGCTAGTGTTGGCTCTTCCACCACCTCCACGATCTTTCCCGCCTTCAAGCTGTCCACCATCGCCGGGCCTCGTTCCATGGAGACCCCGATCACCCGTATCGCCGGGTTGATAGATTTTAGCGTGAAAGCGATCCCCGACATCAAGCCTCCCCCCGAAAGCGGGACAATGACGGTGTCAATCTGGGGGAAGTCCTCCATCAACTCCAACCCAATGGTCCCTTGCCCCGCGATCACCTCTGGGTCATCAAAGGGATGCACCATCGTCAACCCCCGCTCATCCCGCAAGCGGTCGGCAAACAGCATAGCCTCATCCGCGTCCTTGCCCCTCACGATCAACTCCGCGCCCAACTCCCGGATCGCCTCCCGCTTATTTTCCGGCACCGCTTCCGGGATGCACACCACCGCGCTAACGCCCAGTTCCCCGGCGACGTAGGCGACCGCCCGCCCATGATTCCCACTGGATACCGTGATCACTCCCCGGGCGCGTTCCTCCTCCGTAAGACTGAACAGCTTATTCGCCGCCCCCCGAAGTTTAAAAGAGCCGGTGACTTGTAGATTTTCCAACTTAATTAAAACCCGCCCTCCACCCTTCGCCGACAATCGGGGCGCCTCCACCAACGGCGTCCTCCTCACCACCCCCTCAATCCTGCCGCGAGCCAGGTAAACGTCTCTCAAATTTATATTGCGATCAGACATCATAATGCACCATTTCCAGCGCGCGCCAAAAAACCTTGCCGTACCCAAACATCAACTTCTCATTGAGTCTATCACAAATCAACCCTGCCAATAAATCCTCCACCCTCCTAAATCCGTTAATCAAATCCTCCCCAGAGCCTCCCCAAGAGATGATAAAATTGCCCCCATGGAAACAACCCAGCCGCCCCCAGATTTGATCATAGACCGCAAGCCGGTGAAGGGCCTCCTGTTCCTGGTGTTGGGGTTGCTTTTGCTTGGCTGGCTGCTCCAAACCCCGCCTGGAATTTTAGGCAAAGCCGACGCCGTCGGCTACGCGGTCTGCCACCAGATTGACGTCCGCTCTTTTCACCTCGGCGACCGGGCCTTCTCTTTCTGCGCCCGCTGTTCGGGGATGTTCCTGGGCGCGCTGCTGGGCCTGGTTTACCAATTCGCGTTGGGCCGCCGCCGGAGCGGCGCCGCGCCCTGGCCGGTCCTGCTCGTTCTGGGCGCTTTTGTCCTCGCCTTCGCCGTGGACGGAACCAACTCCTACCTGCGCTTTTTCATCGCTGAGCCGCTTCTATACGAACCTCGCAACTGGCTGCGCCTGCTGACCGGTACCGGCATGGGCCTGACCATTGCCGCCGGACTATACCCCGCCTTCCAGAGTACCGTCTGGCAGCGGACCGATCCCCGCCCAGCCTTGGGCAGCCTGCGCCGTTTGGCCGGACTGGTGATCCTGGGCCTCGGGTTGGTGGCGGTGATCCTCACCGAAAATCCGCTGATCCTCTACCCCCTCTCCCTGTTGAGCGCAGCCTCCGTGCTGCTCATCCTGACTCTGGTATACAGCATGGTGCTGCTGATGCTCCTGCGGGCCGAGAACCGTTTCGAGCGGCCCCGCCAGGTGTTGATGCCCCTGGTGGGCGGCTTTTTGGTCGCCCTGCTCCAAATCGCCGCCCTGGACCTGGCGCGCTATCTCCTCACCAACACCTGGGGAGAATTCCCCATCCCCGGACTGAATGGCTGAGCCAACCATTTGGAGTCAGCTCCCTCCAGCCGACTCCGCAAGATCATTTATAATGAAAATTCAGGTATCATAGGAATGATTCAAGTATCGCAAATCGCTTCTCTAATCACGATCATCTATTCACGATTATCTAGTCACTACTCTCCACTCACCGCTATCCCTCTCATAATTTCTGAGGTTCACATTAATAGGTAAAAGAACAAAATAGTCCCAAGGAAATAGGTAAACTTATGGACATCTTCTCCGCTTTCGGTCTTTCGGCCAGCGCTGGGCTTAACGCCTACATCCCCTTGCTGGTGGTGGCCTTGTTGGCCCGGTTTACGACCTGGATCAGCCTCGACCAACCCTGGGACACCCTCACCAACGGCTGGATCATCGCCCTCCTGCTGGTCCTCGCCTTTATCGAGTTCTTCGCCGACAAGATCCCCGCCGTCAACCACATCAACGACCTCATCCAAACCTTCATCCGTCCGACCGCCGGAGCCATCCTGTTCGCCGCCAGCGCCCAGGCCATCACCGACATTCACCCGGCCCTCTCCCTGGCTGCGGGACTGCTGGTGGCGGGCGGCGTCCACGTGGTCAAGTCGGCGGTTGTGCGTCCCGCCGTCACCGCCACAACCGCAGGGACCGGCCATGTCGCCGTCAGCCTGGTCGAAGATGTGATTACCGTGGTCTTGTCCATATTGGCGATACTGATCCCCGTAGTGATCGCCGTAGTCTTGATCCTCTTCACCGCCTTTGTGGTCTGGTGGTTCTGGCGGCGGGCCAACCGCGAAAAACGAGCCAACGCTTGACTCGGCCTCAGCATGAGTAAATCCCTGAACCAAATCTGTTTTTGCGAAACGCAAATCGAGATTATTAGGTACAATACGTGAACCTGGCCTATACTCATGCGTCAGGCCGTTTTGTAGACCCTCACCGACGTGTGAGATTCAACCTTCTCAACGAAGGCAAGAAATCATCCGCCAAATTTTCAAGGAGAATATAATGTCTGGATACGAAGAGAATTCAATAGAAGAAGGCGGCAAAAGCAGAACGCCCCTCATCATCGGCATTGTCGTCGTGCTGGCGCTTTGCCTCTGCTGTCTGCTTGTCATAGCGGCTTGGTTCGGCGGCGACTTTATCATGGAATTGTTCGGTTTAGCCTGACCTGATCCAATAAAATAACCAAGAATACTCCGCCCATAATTCCCGACTTCCGCGAACACAGATTCGCCGGAGTCTTTCTTGCCGTTCCCATTTCCCCCGCCGCTCCACCCTGGAAAGAGTATCCTCGCGGGTCAGCGGCTATTCATCCTCCGTTTGACCTGAAGCCGTTTTTCGCCGAAAGATCCTTTGCAATTCGTCCAGAGCTGCCCGCGCTTGCCTTTCCACATCTTCAGCGAGCGATAAAGCCTCAAATTCATCCTCATCCAATACAACCTGCCGCCCATCCGGGAAAACTAGCAGGTCCAAAGCCAGATCAATAAAAGAAACCATTTCAGCCTCGATCACCGCGGGGCGGGCGACATTGCAATACCACCCCTTGAGGCGGTCGTCGTCTCGGTCGTGGATCGCATAAATGTTGTACCAACGGTCGCCGTAATAGGTCTCCACAAAGCGGTCGCCCCGCCTCAGGGCCATCCCATGGTAATCCAAATCATCCTGGTCAAACCGCGCCTCCAGGACCAGAATATTCGAACCCCGCTCAAGTACCTTTCCAGTATAGCGCCAGGTTTCTTTGCCGCTGGGATCGCGTTTGATGACAGTGAACATGGGGGCAGGGGTCAGTGGACAGTAGTCAGTGGACAGTGGACAGATTGTAGCATAACCTGAGTTCCCGTCCGATAACAGACCCCACTCAATCCCCCCTCATACACCGTAGGGGCGACCCAGCGGGTCGCCCCGGTTTTTAGTCCACCGAAGGGTGGACTTCGCAGTTGTTCGTGCGACTTTAGTCGCCGACTTCAGTCGCTAACGTTACCGTATCCCACTGTCAAACAACATCTCAATATCAGTATGTACCCCCGCCTCGACAATGACCTTCTGAGGCTCAGCGTGGGTTATACCCCTGGTCAGCTCGGGCTGCACCGTGTACGTGCCGGGGGCCAGGTCAACCTTGAAATAGCCTTCCTCATCCGATTCGAAGCTTGCCACCTCCCGCCCGGAGGCGTCCAACACATTGAACTCCGCCTGGTATGGGGCATCCGGGCATTCCTCGCCCTCCCGCTCGACCGGGCACATCGGGCCAATGTACGCGTACCCCTCTATGCCGCTGTCTCCCGACCCAGAGGCCGAGGCGCTGCATGCGGCTGTAAATACCAGCAAAGCCAATAACAAAGGAAGAGTTGTTTTCTTTCGCATGGTGGAACTCCTTTTTTTTGAGTATCGTTTCTGACGAAATCTAATTGCATTACGCTTTCACCCTATAGACGCTCAACCCCATGATGAAGTTCCCTCACAAATCCCCTTCAATTACCTGCACTGCCTCCTGGAAATCAAATCCCAGCTTGATCTTCTCTCCCGCCTCCGGCACCGCCGCGCTGGCCGGGAAGTCGAAACGCAGCTGCACTCCCCCGGCCTCCACCCCAACCCGAAACGCATTCCCCCGGAACGATCTCTCTTTCACCACGCCGGTAATCTGGAAGTCGCCCTGCACATCCAGGCGCGCCCCCTCAGGCCGCAGCAAGACCGTCACCCGCCCTTGCGCCGCTTCGGGGAGGGGCAGGTCGCCGACCGCCGTGGCAGCCACGTACTGGCCCCCCACCTGCCGTGCTTCCCCGCTGAGCAGATTGTCCAATCCCAGGAATCGCGCCACGAAGACCGAGGCGGGGCGGCGGTAGATGGCCTCCGGTGTGCCCATCTGCGCCACCCTTCCGGCATTCATCACCACCACCCGGTCGGCAACCGCCAAGGCTTCCTCCTGGTCGTGTGTAACATAAATTACAGTTTGAGTGATTTTATGTAATATATTTTGCAATTCAGTCAACAATCTCTCCCTCAACCTGCGGTCCAGAGAGCCGAGCGGTTCGTCCAGCATCAGCAAACGCGGCTGCGGAGCCAACGAACGTGCCAGCGCCACCCGCTGCTGCTCCCCCCCAGAGAGCGTGCTCACCTCCCGCCCTCCAAAATCCGGCAAACCAACCAATTCCAGCGTCTCCCCCACCCGTTCCCCAATCATCTCTTTGGAAAGTTCCGCCATCCGCAAACCAAAAGCCACGTTGTCAAACACGTCCATGTGAGGAAAGAGCGCGAAATCCTGGAACATCAAACCAAATCCCCTCTTGTGTGGCGGAACGCCCGCCAGCGACTTCCCATCCCAACGCACCTCGCCCTCATCGGCTATCTCCAACCCGGCGATGACCGACAGCAAAGTAGATTTCCCGCACCCGCTCGGTCCCAACACGGCCACAATCTCCCCCTCCCCCGCCTCGAAAGACACCCCATCCAACGCCCGCGTCTCCCCGAAAGCCTTATGGAGGTCGTGTAAGCTTAGACTATTCATATTCCAAATTCTTCCAAAGCAACCGCGCGTGATTATACTGTGAAATCGTAAATACCCAGATGCGATTCAGTGGAGACGAAACTCATCTACCCGTAGGGGCGCAGCAACGCTGCGCCCTGGCGCGCCAAAACCCATAGCCTAGTCCAAAACCCAGAAGTTTCTT
>CBDUUP010000192.1:0-8322 GCA_965370435.1 uncultured Anaerolineales bacterium
GCCTGCGGCGATTGAGGCGTATGACGGGGAGTGAATGGCCCGGCTGAAGATTCGGCGACTAAAGTCACCGCTACATTTACGAAGTCGGCCTTCGCCGACTTTATGGCGTTTCTAGTTTCTAGAGAAGGTCATCCGCGCGATCTCGGTGGGGCTGCCTGCGGCGATTGAGGCTTTCGACGGGGAGTGAAAGACCCGGCTGAAGCCTCGAGTCCTGAGGAGTATGCCGTCGGAGAGTGCAAGTGGGCGCAGCAGCGTTCGGCATAGCTCACGTCAAGCGCTGCGACCCTACCTCTCTTAGAAATTAGCCAGAGATGTTTTATAATTGGGGTGTGACCAAGTCGAATTCATCTACCCCAACCTTCCACGTCGGCGACGTGCCCGTCCAGGGCGACTTGATCCTTTCGCCGATGGACGGCTTCTCCGACCTGCCTTTCCGGGCCATGTGCCGGCGGCTGGGGTCGGCGATGAGCTACACCGAGTTCGTCAACGCCATCGGCATCCTGGAGGGCCATCCCCGGATCCACAAGAAGCTGGAATATCTTCCTGAGGAGCGTCCGGTGGTCTTCCAGCTTTTCGACGATGATCCTGACCGCCTGGTGGAAGCGGCCTTGCGGCTGGGCGAACTGAAGCCGGACATCATTGACGTGAACATGGGCTGCTCGGACCGGCGGGTGGCCGGGCGGGGCGCGGGGGCCGGGCTGCTGCGCACGCCGCTGAAGGTGGCCCGCATCTTCCGCAAGCTGACCGACGCCCTGGATATTCCCGTCACCGGGAAGATCCGGTTGGGGTGGGATGACTACAGCCTCAACTATCTCCTCATCGCCCGCATCGTGGAGGAGAGCGGGGGCGCGCTGGTGGCCGTTCATGCCCGCACCAAGCAGCAGGCTTTCCGGGGCCAGGCCAACTGGGACGCCATCGCCGAGGTCAAGGAGGCTCTTTCTATCCCCGTCATCGGCAACGGGGACGTGCGCACGGTGGCCGACATCGAGCGCATGAAGGCCCACACGAAATGCGACGCGGTGATGATCGGCCGGGCCGCCATCGGCAACCCCTGGATCTTCTCCCGCCTGGACCGGGAGCAGGTGGCTCCGGCGCAGGTGCGGGAGACGATGCTCAAGCACCTGGAGAGCATGTTGTCCTTCTACGACGAGGAGTCCTACACCCCGGATTACGGCCTGGTGCTTTTCCGCAAGCACGCTTCCCGCTATCTCAGCCCTTACCGCCTCCCCACGGCGGAACGGAAACGCCTGCTGACCTGCGAGAAACCGGATGATTTCTTGCGGCTGCTGGATGATATTCTGGCCGCGGCGTGAGGGACTCAGCGACTAAAGTCGCACCAACAACTGCGAAGTCCGCCCTTCGGCGGACTGAAAAGCTGACTTTGGAATCTAGTTGGATGCCTGCGGAGGCGGGTTTTGGGGTGAAATTGGGTTGCTATATTCAAAAAACCAAAACTGCATCTTGACAAAATCAATAATAACCTGTAATATATCAATACTCAACTGTAGAAATATTAGAAAACATAAAGAAATATACATAATATCAAACTATTTTTCGATTTTCTCAATCCCTAACGCAATATGGCCGCAACCGCCAGCATACTCCCCGCTTCCACTCCGCCCAACCTGCGCCCCTTCGACGCCGCGCGTGACCTCAGCCCGGTCGCCGACCTGCTGGAACTGAGCTTCGGCGAGAAGCTCGACCCCGACGGACAGCGCTATCTGCGCGAGATGCGCAAGGCGGCCCGCAGCCCCGGCGTGGTGCGTTGGGCCACCTCAGCGGTTGAGCGGGTGACCTCCCTCTCCGGCTACGTGTGGGAGGAAGCCGGGCGGGTGGTCGGCAACCTGTCCCTGATCCCCTTCACCGCCCAGGGCAAGCGGATCAACCTGATCGCCAACGTGGCGGTGCATCCCGACTACCGACGGCAAGGCATCGCCCGGGCCATGACCAACGCGGCCCTGGAATACCTCCAACGCCGCCGGATGCAGGCCGCATGGCTTCAAGTCCGGGAGGACACTCCCGAGGCCGTCCACCTGTATCGCAGCCTGGGATTCAGAGAACATACCCGCCGCACCGCCTGGATCGCCCACCCTGAGACGCCCATCAATTTCCCCGCGCCCAGCGTGGCCGCTCTGCCCCGCCAATCCTACGACTGGCCTCAACAGCGGGAACGGCTGCTCCAGACCTACCCCGCCGACGTCACCTGGCACCTGCCCTTCAAGCTGAACACCCTCAGGCCGGGCTTTTTTGGGTGGCTGGCGCGGTTCTTTGGGGAGGTGAGCGCCCAACATTGGACAGCCTATCACCAGGACGAGTGGCTGGGCACCGTCACCTGGCAAGGATCCTCCGCCTACGCCGACCGGCTGTGGCTGGCGGCCTCCCCCGAACAAGAAGAGCTGGCTATACTGGCCCTGATGCCCAAGGTCCGCCAGGTACGCCAGGCCCAGCGGCCTCCCTTCTCCCGCCGTCCCCTCAACTTGAATTATCCTGCCGGACGCGCCGCCTCGGCTCTGGAGGCCACCGGCTTCACCCCCCGCCGCACGTTGATCTGGATGTCCATCAAGCTTCGATAAAAATAGAAAAAAGATATTGGCTAATAGTGAATAGAGAATTGAGTTTCGACACCTAAACCAACCTTCATATTACTGATTTTCCTTAGCGAATTATTGCTCGGTATCTGTTGTTTTTAATCTATTCTCCATTCTCAATTCACCATTCTCTAACTATCGGAGCAACTACGCAACTTCTAATAACATAAAATAACCCGCCCCCTACAAGGCGATATCAAAGTCAGGAGAGTGAATTATGCTTGGAACCGTACGCGTTGAAGAACTCAGCAAGACCTACCTGGTCAAGGAACGCAAGGGGATGTTCAAATCCGAGCAGCGGGAGGTGGAAGCGCTCAAGAGCGTCTCATTGACGGTCGAGCCGGGCGAGATATTCGGCCTGTTGGGGCCGAACGGGGCGGGCAAGACCACCCTCATCAAGATCCTGACCACCCTGCTCCTGCCCACCAGCGGAAACGCCTGGTTGAACGGTTTCAATGTCCTCAAGGATGAGAATCCGGTGCGGGCCAGCGTGGGCTGCATGTTGATGGGCGAGCGGGGCCTCTACTGGAAACTGACCGGGCGGGAGAACCTGGAATATTTCGGCGCTCTTTACCACCTCAACCCCGCCGACCGCAAGCGGCGCGCTCAGGAACTGATCGATTTGCTGGATATAGGCGAACTGGCCGACCGCACCGTGGAGACCTACTCCTCAGGGCAGAAGATGAAGCTGGCCTTCGTCAAGTCGCTGGTCAACGACGCGCCCATCCTCATCCTGGACGAGCCGACCAACACCCTGGACCTGCCCTCCGCCAGCGAACTGCGGGCTATCGTGCGCAAGATGAACGCCGAAGGCAAGACCATCATCTACACCACTCACATCATGGCGGAGGCCGAATCGCTCTGCGACCGGGTGGCGATCATTGACTACGGCGAACTGCTGGCTATGGGCACGGCGGACGAATTGAAGGTCTCCCTGGAACGGGACGCCGTCACCCGCATCTCTGGGGTGATCCCCAGCGCGGCGGTGGAGGCGGTGAAAGCCCTGCCAATGGTGCTGCAAGCCAACCTGGCCGGGGCGAACGGCGCCCACGAACTCACCGTGGTGACCGACAACGGAAATAACACTCTGCCCCGCCTGATCGAAGCCCTCACCCAGAACGGGGCCATCATCCAGGACATTTCGCCTGAGCAGGTCACCCTGGAGGACGTTTTCATCGCCAAGACCGGGCGCACCCTGGCCGAGGATACTAGCGCGAATGTATAATTTAATAGGACGCGGATGAACGCGGATAAGCGCTGATTTTTTATGTTTTTTCAGCGTCCGAAGGCAGCGAAGATCAGCGTCCCATTACCCAAGGAAGTTTATTTATGACCGTTATAACAGCGCCTACCCTGCGCGCCAAGTTCTCCACGATGCTGGCCAGCACCCGCACCCGGCTGCTCATCATCAGCCGCTACCCCGGACAGCTCTTCACCGACATCTTCATCCCTATCGTCATCGCCGCAATGCCCATCCTTCTGGGGCGGGCCACCGGGGGGGCCGAGGCGGCCGAGATATTCGCCGAAAACTCGGGCACTGCCAACTACGTCGGTTTCATGATCATCGGGGCCAGCGTGTTCACCATTGTGAGCACCTCTTTCTGGCACATCGCCTACTGGCTGCGCTGGGAGATGGAAACCGGCACCATTGAAACCCTATATCTCAGCCCCAGCGGGCGCATCTGGATCATGGCGGGCGTGGCGCTGTACAGCGGGATGCGTTCAATCACCTCGGCCTTCATCGCCTACTTCGTGGGTTCCTGGATCATGGGCGTAAATCCCCTGGAAGGAGATCTGTTCATCGCGTTCTTGTTCATCCTGGTGGGGATGATGCCGCTCTACGGCATGACGCTGATCTTTGGGGCGGTGGTCCTCAAGCTCAAGGAAGCCAATGCCCTGGTCGGCCTGATGCAGTGGGTGGTAAGTTTATTCATGGGCTTATTCTTCCCCGTGGCGGTGTTCCCCCCGGCGCTGAAAGCGATTGCCATGCTCTTCCCGCCCACCTGGATGACCAACGGGGTGCGCTCTGCGCTGCTGGGCGTGGGTTTCTTCTTCGAGAAGTGGTACCTGGATATGGCCGTGCTGGGCGTTTTCTTCATCATCACGCCGCTGTTAGGATACTGGATCTTCGCCAAGGTGGAGACCGGCATCCGCAAGAATGAGGGGGTGGGGAAGTTTTAGAACGGACTCACCCTCACCCCCAACGACCTTCGGTCGGGGAGGGTGAGGGTGAGAGAATGATAATAAATATTGTTGTTCGAGGCAATTCTATGCAAAATACAAGTTCATACTCGACCCGGCCCGGTATAAAGGCCCACTTCCAGACTTTTTTGGCGATGGTGCGCAAGGAATTGATCAGCATGTCGCGCTACCCGGTCAACTTTGTGGCCTCCTTCGGGCAGGTCTTCGTCATTGTCGCCGTATTCACTCTGGCAGGGCTGGCTTTCACCCGGCCCGGCGAGGCGGGCGGCAGTTTCTCTGGGGTGATGATCTATGGGTTCGTCCTTTTCATATTCGTCAACGACACCCTTTGGACCATCGGCTATAACGTGCGCCACGAGCAGGTGCAGGGCACCCTGGAGCAGCTTTATCTCAGCCCGGCCAGCAAGTTCGCCTCCCTGGTGGCCCGGGTCGCCAACCTCTTGATCTGGACCGGGCTGTTGGCGATTGTGGGCGGGGGCGTCATCGGGTTTATGACCGGAAGCCTGCCGATGGAGAATCCGTTGTTGGGGCTGTATCTGTTCGTGATGTCCTTGTTGGGGACCTTCGGGGTGGGCTTCGCTTTCGCCGCCATCACCCTATGGTTGAAAGAGACCGCCAGCACCCTGCTCAACCTTTTGCAGTTTGCCTACATGATCCTTTGCGCCAATTTTTTTCCATTCTCAGCGCTGCCCCCTTATTTGCAGGCGGTCTCCAAAGTCATCCCCCTGGCTTACTCGGTGGACGCTTTCCGTTCCACGCTGATGGGCTACCCGCCCGGTTTCCCAGAGCTGGCCTCTATCGAGGTGGAGATCGTCATCGTCACCGTCTTTGGCTTGCTCATGCCGGTGATCGGTTATTACATGTACCGCAAGGCGGAAGACAGCGCCCGCAGCAAGGGAAGTTTGGCGGCGTATTAGTTTTCAGTAGGCAGTTGTCAGTAGACAGTGGTCAGTGGGTAATGGGCAGTGAACAGTGGTCGATTGTTGGTGGGTGAAGGATTTTGGGATGATTGGCATTAAGAGTTCAGGAGGGAATTTATTTTCGAGGACGTTGATAATCTAATTCATGAGGATAGTGAGGATGAACGCAACATCAGATAAGATAAGACCGCTTGAACTCAAGCGCGACCTGGACGCGTTGGTCGGGTTGATAGAGATCGCTTTTGCCGGGGACCTGGCCCGCTGGGGGAGCGACTTTGGCGAGCAGGTGAAGATGATGAAAAAATTTGTGCCCTTGATCCGATTCCTCAGCCGGGTCTCGGAGGCTTTCCGCAACACCTTCGACGGCTTCCTGTGGGAGGAAGAGGGCCGGGTTGTGGGCGGGGTGACGGTCAGCAAGCAGGGCCTCAACCGGGCGCGTTGGCTGATCGGCAACGTCGCCACCCACCCGGATTTCCGCCGCCGGGGCATCGCCCGGGCCTTGGTGAACCGGGCCATACAGCACGCCCAGGCCCACGGGGCGGAGATGTGCATCCTGGAGGTGCGGGCCGAAGCGGAACCCGCCTACAACCTCTACCGCAGCATGGACTTCGTCCATTACGACAGCGTCACCGGATTCAAGCTGGAAGCCCTGCCCGAAGCGCAGGTCAAACCCTTCGACGGCTATGACCTCCGCCCGATGAAGTTCACCGAGTGGCAGCCCCGCTACGAACTGGCGGTGCGGGAAACCCCCCAGGAGGTGCAGGACTTCGCCCCGGTCAGCGAGGCCGAGTTCCGGGTTGTCCCCATCGAGCGCCTGATCCAGCCGCTGGCCTTGCGCCTTCAGCGCACGGATATCCATCGCTGGGCTGTGGAGAAGGAGGGCCGGTTGGTAGGGTATGCCAGTCTGGCTGCCTGCAAAGCGCCCAAGGTCAATCACCGGCTTTTCCTGCGCATCGAACCAGAACACCAGGAGGCGTTGGCCGACCCTCTGGTGAGCCTGACTTTGCACACCCTGCAAGACTACCCTCCCAACAACTTCCAGGCTGAACTGCGAACCACCAACACCGGCTTGATAGACACTTTGAAGCGGTACGGTTTCGAGGAGATCGAGGTGATGCACCGGCTGGGGTTGAAGTTGGGAAGCAGTGGATAGTGGACAGTGAGCAGTGGTCAGTGGATAGTGAACAGTTGTCAGCAGCCAGTAGACAGTTGTCAAATAGATAGATTGATTGATCCCTGGTTGCCTAATCTCTAATTACCTAATTACCTTATCGTCTGATTACCTAATTTACCGGTTACTGAATTGGAGGATGGTTGAGATGGAATCTGAGGAAAAGAAAGTCCCTTTGTTGTCCCCTACCTTGAAATTGTTCATGGTGGGGATGGTGGTGGCGAATATCGCCGGGGGGATGCACGGCGGCCTCTTGTCGCTATATCTGAAAGAATTGGGCGCGACCATAGCGCAGGTGGGGATGGTATTCACTATCGCGGCCATTGTCCCGCTGGCCTTGCAAATCGTCGGCGGCTGGCTGTCTGACTCAATCGGGCGCTTGAAGACCATCGCCATAGGCAGCGTTTGGGGGTTGATCGGGTACACCGGCTTGTGGCTGGCCCCCACCTGGCAGTGGGCGATGCTGGCTCTGGGAATCGCCATGACGGCTTCCTCCCTGGTCGGCCCCAGCTTCAGTTCCTTCATCGCCGATGAATCCACGGAGGAGAACCGGGGCAAGGTCTTTGGCCTCACCACAACCATTTTTATGATCGTCGGGGTGGTTGGTCCGCTATTGGGAGGATTTTTGGCGAACGGTTATGGTTTCAAGTTGATGCTGATGGTGGCAGTGGGCTTCTACGGGACTGCGGCTGTTTTGCGATTCTGGATGGCCCGGACCGCCAGCGTCACCACGGAAGCCAACCCGGAAAAACTCACCTTCCAATCCCTGCGCTCGAATTTGGGGATCATGTTCGGATTGCTCTTCGCCGGAGGAATAGTCACCTGGATCTTCGTCTCGGATGGGATCAGCGATGTGGCCTTCCGGTTGACCGGCTCCCTGGTTCCTCTCTACCAGAACGAAATTGGCGGCTTGAACGTGCTGCAGATCAGCTACCTGGCGATCATCCAATCCATCACCATGATGATCTTCACCACCCCCGCCGGATGGCTGTCGGATAAATACGGAGAGCGGGTGGGGATCACGGGCGGCTTCTTCCTATTCGCTTTGGCGTTCTTCGTTTACCTGCCTGCGCAGAGCTTCTGGGGCTACGCAGTCGCCTGGATCATCTTCGGGATCGGGGCCAGTTTACTCAACCCGGCTTACAATTCGCTGGTCTCCAAAGCGGTGCCGGAAGACAAGCGGGGCATCGCCTTCGGGTTTTTCGGCACCACCGTAGGGCTGATCTCGCTGCCCGCACCCTGGATCGGCGCATGGTTGTGGGAGACTTTCAGCCCCCAGACGCCTTTCGTCATCACCGCCACGGCTTCGATCCTTATCGGATTGTTGGGGTGGTTCAAGCTGGTGCTGCCCGCGGTCGAGAAGCAGGGTGAGTTGAAGGCGGAGGCGGTGGAGGCTGGCGTCCCGACGGATTGAGGGTGTGTCGCGCGGCTTGCCAGTAGG
>CBDUUP010000193.1:0-8267 GCA_965370435.1 uncultured Anaerolineales bacterium
GGGGGGCAGGCTTCCTAAGTTTTCCGAGATGGTCAAGAGCAAGCCGGTAACGATGCTCAGGGCGGTGAATCCAAGGGCTGCCCAACCGCTGATGAGAACCCCGGCCAGGGTTACGACGGCGAAGTAAGAAAATATGAAGGGCGATCCTGTCAATCCGCCCATGAAGTAAGCGCCGGCGGTGGCGATGCCCCAATTGAGGAGGATGTATAAAAATGCGCTCTGGGTGACGCGGCCGCGGTGCATGAGCAGGCGCGAAATGATGATGGCGGCGAAGAACGATCCCAGGACGATGGCGGCAACGAGCAGGTCTTCGAAGATGAGGGGCGCGGCGATGCCGGTGGTCCCTATGACGCCCAGGGTGAAGAGCAGGACGACGTTTAGCATCGAGGCGCGGCGGGTTTTTTCCAGGTCGTCTTCGAATTTGGGTGGCGCCAGGAAGGCGAGAAGTCTATTCAGCATGGGGTTCCTCTTGGCTGGCCGGTATTTCGGGCGGGTTGCCGTTGGGGCCGGGCGGGGCTGGCTCTTGGGGGCTGCCGATCTGCACTTCGACTTCTGCCAGGTTGAGCACGGTTTGCATTTCTTTGACTGCGGTTTGGAGCACGCTGTCCATGTCCAGGCTGGAGCGCATCCGGTTGGTGATCTCGCCGATGAGCATCTGTCGGTAGGCGGTGCGCTGGCTTTCTTCGATCAGGCGGGTGTTTTCCAACACCAGGGCCATGCGGTTGGCAATCTCTTCTACCAGGGTGATGGTTTCGTGAGGGATGTGGTCGCTGTCAAAGCGCAGGTTGAGGACGCCTACAGTTTGGTCGCGGATCTTGACCGGAACGGCCAGGGCGGTTTGAGATTCGGGGCCTCCGTTCTCGGGGCTGACGATGACGCGGTTGCCGCGCCGCCAGGCGTTCTGGGTTTCGGGGTGTTGGAGGTCGGTTTCTTCGACTTCCAGCCCGCGGAAGCGGTAGTTGAATTGTTGGCCCCCGCGCTGGACGAAGTTCTCCCAGGCCTCTTCGGTGTAGGTGCCGCTGGCGGATTGCAGTTCGGTGATGTGGGTCTGGACTTCTTCCAGGAGGCCGGCATTGTTGATGGCGACGGCGAGTTGGTCGGCCAGGATTTGGAGAATGGTGATGTCGTCTTCGGCGAATGCGGTGGGTTCATCGCTTTGCACGTCCAGCGCTCCGATCAGGCGGTTGCTGATCTTGAGGGGCAAGGCCATTTCGGAGCGAGTGGAGGGCAGGTAGGGGTTGTTAAAGTGGACGGCGTCTTCGCCTACGTCGGTGGTGATGCGGGGGATGCCGTGCTTGGTGACGAAGCCCACGATGCCGACTTCGCCGACTTTCAGTTTGTGCCCCGCTTCGAGCATCTGGCGTCCGGCGTCCCCGGTGGCGGCTTGAAGAACGGCGAACTCGCCGCGCTCCTCGATCAGGAAGATTCCGGCGTGATAGTATCCAAACCGGTCAACAACCAATTCGACGGTTTCGATGAGCAGGGTGTTCACGTCCATTACGGAGGTAGCGTCCCGGGCGATCTCGGCGGCGGCCTGGATCTGGGAGGCGCGGCGTTCCAGGGCCTGGGTGCGCTCGTTCACCTGTCCTTCAAGGTCTACGATCATTTTGCTTAGTTGTTCGGTCATGCTGTTGAAGGTATTCGCCAGGGTGCCGATCTCATCCTCGGTTTCGGAGGTAGCTACTGCGGCCAGGTTTCCGCTGGCAACTTCGACGGCCACCTCAGTGAGGCGGGTGATGGGGGCAGCGAGCAGGTTGCTCATACCAAAGGCGGCCAGGATAACGGCCGCGGCAGTGGCGAGAAAGAGCAGCCCGGAGGCATTGGTTTGGGTTTGGATGGGGGCGAGGAATATGTCCAGGGGCTGGAAGTAGACGACGGTCCAGGGTTGGGAGCTCATTGGGATCGCCGCAGCCTGGTTGATCCGGTTTCCGGTGGCGACGTCCTCGGCCTCGAAGAATGGTTGGGAAGCGGCATTATTCAGGCCGGCTTCCACTTTGGGCAAATCAAGGATGAGGTTAATTTCATATTGTTCTCCGGTGTGCAGGATTATGATACGCCGCATGTTGATCGCTGATGGGAGTCGGTTGCTCTGGATCAAACCGTATTCGGTTTGGGGATCAAGCAAAACGACACCGGAAAGGAAAGTTTCAGGATTGGTGCTGTGGGCCAGGTGCAGGTGATGTTCGTCGAAGAGGACGCCGAAGGAGTCCTGTCCGGCCAGACCGGCGTTGTTTTCGATGATCAATTGCAGGACTGTGGCATGATAGCGCGCCCGCAGGACGCCGATGGGGTTGTTGTCTCCGTCTTTTACGATCCGGCTGAAATAGATGGAAGGATTTTTGGTCTCTGGATCAATGAGGACCGGAGATACATAGGTCTGGTTGGGGTTTTCAATGGCTTGCTGGAAATGGCCGGTCCCCGATTCGTCATCCCCGATTCTGAAGGATTGGGTATCGTAGAGAGAAATGCCGTTCAAGTCTAACAAGGCGTAGGAAGCGATGTTAAAGATGTCGGTCATTGCCAGGGAGTTCATCGTCTGGTTGAGATTGGAGAGATGGAGCGTGTCACCGCGTTCTTCCACCGGGAGCTGTAAAAAATTTACGATGGCGGTGTAGTTCGCTTCTACGGCGAGGCTTGACGAGGTGCGGGTGATGAATTCGTCCAATTGGCTGGCAACCTCAGTGGCGGCTATGTAGAGCGTATCCTGGGCTTCGGCGGTAAGACGGTTTATTGAAATTTGGATGTTGATCGTGGTCACGATGCCCAGAGGGAGCAGGGTGATGACCAGAAACGTCAAAATAAGTTTGGCGTTGAGGGAGTAGTTTCGGAATTGGGTGAGGATGATTACGCTAAAGGCGGCGGTTTGGAGGCCAAATAAATACGGAAATAAGCCACTCACCTCTGGGATGGATAGCTGGAAAGGTAAGGGGAACTGGGTGGCAATGACCACGAAGAAACCGACCAAGATGCCAATTGTAATAACTTGGATGATCTCTTTCTGGGGATGGGTGGATTGGGCGATGACGAATACTGTGGTCGTTATGGCAAGGCCCAGGAAAATCCCTGTATCGGCGATCAAGAAAGTCAAGATAAAGCTGGCTACTGCCAAGCCCATAACCATCAACCTGCCGCTCCAGGCGATTATTCCTCGCCGGACCATGAAGATGGCAGCGATCAAGAGGGCGATGTACAATAGGTTGATACCCGCGACCACCATTATCTGCGGAGCGACGGGTCGAGGGGCGCGCAGGGAGATCAAGATGGCGACCAGCCCTTGAAAGAGGATGAGCAAGAGGGCTAATCGAATAGTGAGGCGGGCTTTTTTATTTTCGCCGGTGTTGGGCGGGTTGGGGAGAGTCATACAGTTTTCTCCAACTTACGATTCGGCCTGTGGAAGGGCGAGTTTTTAGGATTCATTGATTTCACGGCCAGCTAATTCGGGCGGGGAGAGATGGACGGAGGCTTCAGTTACGTTGGGGATCTGGCCCAATTCCCGGGCTACGGTTTGGAGTACGGCGCTAATATCCAGGGATTGGGAGATGCGGGTGGTCAGTTCGTTCAGGGCTTGCTCGCGTTTCACTCTTCTCTGGCTTTCGTCCAGAAGGCGGGCATTCTCAAGGGCCAGGGCGGCTTGGGTGGTGACGGCTTCGATGAATTCCATTTCATCGCTGGACCAATCTTGGCGGTCGGACTCCAGGGATAGGTTGCCGATGGTTTGTTCGCCTCGCAGGGTGAGGGGGATTTCGAGGCCTTCGATGGGGGTTTCGGAGCTGGCCATAGGGTCGCTTTCATAGGTATAACTCAGAGCTGACCCAGGGGAGAGCAGTTCGGACCAGGATTCTTGGATGTATTGGCGGTGAAGGCTGCGGATCTCTTCCAGATTTTCCTGGGTTTGTATGAAGAGGTTGGCGTTTTCCAGGGCGGTGGCGAGTACGTCGGCGATGCTTTGGAGGATGGCGATGTCGTCATCGTCGAATGCGGCCGGTTTGGCAGACTGCACCGAGAGAGCGCCCAGAATACGGTCGCCGGTGACGAGAGGCAAAGCGAGTTCGGAGCGGGTGAGGGGGGTGTTGGGGTTTCGGAAGCGGATGGCTTCGGCGCCTACGTCCAGGGCGATGCGGGGAGTGCGGTTGGCGACAGTCCATCCAACCATTGAAGAGCCGCCGATGACGAGGCGGTGATTTTCGGCTAACATCCTGCGCCCCTGGTCGCCGGTTCCGGCCTGAAGGACGGCGTATTGTCCAGCTTCGTCTAGCAAGAAGGCGGCTACGTAATAGAGGTTCATGCGCTCAAGGATGAGATTGACCACCTGGGGCAGCAGGATTTGGGGGTCGGTCACGCCGCTGATGATGGCTGAAATTTCGGCTGCGGTGCGTATTTGGTTCAGGCGGCGTTCCAGGTCGCCGCTGCGCATTTGCAGGCGGCCGCGTTCATCTTCCAGGTCAGTGGTGAGTTCTTGGGCGTTGGTGAAGCTGGATTGGAGATTCCGGACGCTGGTTTCCAGCCCTTTGAGGAGCACGGAAATGGAGATGACCGACAATACGCCAACCATGAGCAAGACCACTCCGGTGGCAATCCAGCCGCTAATACTGCCTGAGTTGGCCTGGAGTTCGACGGAAGGCGTGGGGATGAGGCCGTTTTCGAGGGTCATTTGGTAGCCCAAGAAGGCATAGGTCGCCGCGCTCAACACGAGAGCGACGATGCCTGCTCTTAGCCCCAGAAGCAAGCTGGTCATCAAGATAAATAGGAGTATCCAAATCCGGCCATCACCGCTCAACCCAAACTGCATGAGGGTGACGACTCCCAAGGCGAAGGCGATGGTGAGGATGCTGATAGACCGCAGGCTGAAGGGCAAGCGCCGGAAAATTGTGGAGGCGATCACCCACAAGTAGGCGGCCGAATAAAAGATCAATATCGCCCATCTTCCCTCCCGAATATCAACCAGGAAGTTGGGGATCAGGGCGAAGAGACCAAAAATGGAGGTTCCCACCAGGATTCCGTTGAGGATGCGCACCCGCCAGGTTTGGAGGTTCGATTCCTGGGGGATGGCTTCTTCAGCGATTTGGTTATCAGGAGTGGCGGCGGTCATTCTGAGGTCTCCTTGCCGTTATCGGGGATAGGCTGGGGGGCGGGGGATTGGCCGCCCAGTTGGATGTGGGCGCGGCGGGCATTTACGGCCCGGCTGATCTCGCTGGCGGTGGTCGCCAAGATAGTTTGCATGTTGGAGGAGCGGCGGATCTTGTTGGTCACTTCGAAAAGCATGCGCTGCCTTTCGGAAAGGCGGGCGTTGACCAGGATGGCGGAAAGGCTTCCGGCCAGGGTTGCGAGCATGTCTTGGTCGTGGTCTCCGTAGGCGCCGACCTCGTCGCTTTCTACGTTGAGGACGCCCAGCAATTCTCCCCGAAAGACCAGGGGGACGGCCAATTCGGCGCGTACATCCGCATCTCCGGCGATATAGCGGGGGTCTTCGGCGACGTTGTTTATCAATAGGGGTTCCCGATTGGCAGCCACCCAGCCGGTGATGCCTTCTCCGACCGGAACTTGCAGGCCGAGGATGTCTTCATCGTACCCGGCGGAGGCGGTCAGCTTGAGGGTGTTGGTCTCTTGGTCGAGCAGGAGGATGGCGACCCGGTTGCCGAGGGTGACCCGCAGGCCCTGGACTGCGCTGGAGAGGGCGTCTTCAATGCTGGTGCTGGAGGCGGAGACGGTGGTGACGTGATGCACCAGGCGGTGTTTGGCCAGGTGTTCTTGGGTCTCTTCGAAGAGTTGGGCGTTGGTCACGGCTACGGCCAGTTGGTCGGCCAGGATCTGCAGCACTTCAATGTCATCGGGGGTGAAGGCGAAAAGCCGGTCGCTCTGCACGTTCAGCGCGCCGATGATGCGCTCGCCGATGGAGAGGGGGATGCCGAGTTCGGATTTGGTTTCGGGCAGCAGGGGGTTGGGGCGGTGGGTGGGGTCATTGGTCACATCGTTGACCACCAGGGGTTTGCCGGTTTCGGTGACGTTGCCGATAATGGAGCGGGAGCCGACTTTCAGGCGGTGTCCGCTATCTTTCAATTGTTGTCCTGCTTCGCCGGTGGATTCGCGGACCACGGCATTTTCCCCGGCGGGATCCAGCAGGAATACGGAGGCGTGGTAGAAGTTGAAACGATCTCTGACCAGGTTGACGGCGTTGCTGAGGAGTTTGTCCATCTCCAGGGTGCCGCTGGTTTCGCGGGAGATTTCGGCGGCGGTCTGCAACTGGAGGGCGCGTCTTTTGGTCTCTTCGATCAGGCGGGAGCTGTGGATGGCGCTGGCGACTTGACCGGCCAGGGTGCTGAAGAGGCGCAGGTCGTCATCGTTGAAGCGGTGTTCCAATTCGGTGTCCTGGATGGTCATCACGCCAATGGCTTCGTTGGCGATGATGAGGGGCACGCCCAGCCAGGATTTGGCCGAATCGCCGATGATCTTGGCGCCCAGGGCCAGGGCACGGGCTTCGGTGTTTTCCACCAGCATCAAGGGCTGGCGGGTGCGGATGACGATGGAGGTCAACCCTTCTCCCAGGGGGATAGGGTCTATGCTGAAAGGTTCTCCGCCTTCGAAAACGTAGGGGATTTCGATGTGGTTGAAGGCCGGGTCGTAGAGGGCGATGTAGAAGTGCAGGTCGCCCATGACGTCGCGGATGTGATGGTGGATGGTGGGGTAAAGTTTGTCGAGGCTGACTTCCTGGCCGATGTTTTCGCTGATGGAGTTCAGGGTTTGCAGCTCGTTCATGTGTTGTTGGGTGGATTTTTGGGCGGCGAGTTTTTCCAGGGTGGCTCGGATCAGTTCGGCCAGGTTGGCGTAGGGGTGCAAGCTGGCCTGGATGAGCAGCTCTTTTTTGGGCGCGCCCAGAGCGATCAGGGCGGCGAGGCGGTCATTGCACATAACCGGCAGAAAAGCGATGGCTTCACAGTTGAGCTGGTCGGTCAGGCGCACCAGATCGGCGGGAATGGAGGGGGGCGGGTTGAGGTTGGTGACGATGAGAGGGATGACGGTGGCGAGGTAGCGTTCGATCTCTTCCCCCAGGACGGGGAGGAGTTCGGGTACCTGGGAAAGGTCGTTTTCTTCGGGATCGTCCACTGAGGTCAGGCGCAAGCCCTCCGGTTCGGCGACGAAGATGGCGCTGACGTACACGGAATGGCGGATGGCATCGGCCACTGCCCGGTAGAGTTCGTCTTCGGTATCCGACTGGGCGATCCGGTGGCTGGCTTCGTAGAGTTTGAAGGCCTCATCCAGAGATTCATCCCCGGAGGAAAAACCGGAGATTGTATCCACGCCTCGGGTAACGTGGTCGGCGATGGTTTCCAGGAGGGCGACGGTCTCTTCGTCGAAGGCGTCAACCTTGGCGCTCTGGATGGTGAGAACGCCGAACACGATCTGGGAGGAGGCGATAGGCAGGATGATCTCGGCCCGGGCGGTGGGGGGCAGGCGGTGTTTGGGGTAGCTGGGATCGTCGGCGATGTTGTTGACGACTGAAATTTGGAGGTTGGCCGCCACCTGGGCGATAGGCGAGTCGCTGTCGAGAGGGATGGTGAGGTTTTCACTGCGCAGCCGGGCGCCGTGTGCGCCGGTGGCGTGCTTCAGTTCGAGGTTCAGGAGGCTCTCGTCGTTGAGATAGATTCCGACGTGTTCGTAGCCCAGGTTGTCGTGCAGGATGGAGGCGATGCGGGAGAGCAGATCGTGGATGCTGGTGGCGGTGGCCGAGGTGCGGGCGGCTTCGGCCACCGCGCGGATTCGGTCTGCGGAGGTTATGGTTTGTTCGGGTCTGGAGATGCCGGGGAGCGCCATGAATTTCTCCTATACCTGCTATCCGCTCATTTCCCAGACGGGCTCCCCGGCCAGGATGCGCCGGATTTGGTCTGGGAAGCGGTCGGGATCTAGAGGTTTGCCCAGAAAGCCATCGAAGCCAGACTCGCGGGACTTGTTCATCTGCGCCACGCTGGCTTCAGCGGTAACTGCGATGACTTTGGTCCCCTGGAGAGATTTGGACTCCCGGATTTTGTGCAAGGCGCCGTAGCCGTCCTCATAGGGAAGGCGGATGTCCATCAAGATGAGGTCGAGACGGGGGAGGGTGTCGGCGTATTCGACCACCTCATACCCAGAGGTTTTCCACTCGCAATGAATCCCCATATACCCTAACATGCGGGCGATGAGGACAAAATTGGCGACGTTATCCTCCACTACCAGCACGGTTGTGTCTTTAGGGATTGCGTTCCTGCGGGGTTGGGTATCGGGGTCGGTTGGGG
>CBDUUP010000194.1:0-8258 GCA_965370435.1 uncultured Anaerolineales bacterium
GACCATAACATATCAAGAGGTCCTCGGTCATGTCCCCTTCTTCATCAAAGGCCAACTTGTCAGTTCCTTTATTAGCGGCTCGCCATATATTATCTATACTCTGCCGATCAATGATTAATGATCTTTCCAGTTTTTGCAACAACCCGTGTAGTTCATCATCTTCTAAGTCAAAATCTCCTACACGATCCAAATAACCCTCGCCATCTTCAGCCTCTATGGCCCTATCTAATGCTTCCAAATTAAAAGCGAATATTGGTTTAGATTTGCAATTTTCATCCCACAAAAATCGGACAAGGAAGTTATGGTTTAATAAATATTGTGCTTCTTGAGAAATCTCAATTTCAACAATTCCTTGTTCGATATGAATAATTTTTAGTGGGATTATCAGAGTGCCAATCGCAAGGTGTACCGTCTCAAAATCCTTCAAATCCCCCTTATAAAACAACGTCATTTTATAGCCTCGCCACTCTGCACCTAATAACTGCAACTCTGGAATTTTTCCATTTCCGTAATCACTGCTACCCAAATACTTCAAATCCAATTCTGATACATCTTTTGATGTAGGATGAATTGTCAATGCTTCAAATAAAGGATCAAACTCTTCCCTTTCCCCAACAATCATAGTCGCTAACTCAAAATTTCCCCGCGGAGGAATCGTCAAGAATCCACTTCTGGACAAATTAGGCGAACCCTGTAAGCAAACAGACTTTGACGCTGTTTTAGCTACATACATTTTATTATGAAGGAAAACAGTATCATCCGCCTTTTCAACAAGGCGAATTATTACATGACTTGACGCTTCGATAATGATTTTTTCTAAGGTCTTTGGATCAATAGAAGTTTGACCATTTTGCAAAAGAATTTCCGTAGTATCAGGTTTCAATTCTTCTAATAGTTTCTTAAGAGCAAGTGCTTTTTCGTCGTAAAAAGGTACAAGAATTGTTAATTCCTCAACCGTTTCATCCCCTATTGCATCCATAAATTGCTCCAAAAAGGATCTTTCTAAATTTGAACGCAACACCCCCGCCCGATTGGCAACACCCTTATAAAGCCAGGGCGAATCCACAAAAATTTTATTAATTTGTTTTGTTGTTCTTTGTTGAAGGTGTTCACCTTCAACCAATCTCTCTAAATAATCTCGAGCATCAATAAATACCGATAGGTGATTAGTGTATTTAGGATTATAATCATATTGGACAAACATTTCTCCACCGGACGCATATCCCCCAAAACCTAAATTCCCACTTCCAACCAAAAGTCTGCCAGCATTTTGAGAAGTCAACAAAATCATTTTGGAGTGAAAAGTTGATGTAAAAACTCCATTGATAATATACTTTTGATTTGCCCAACGCACATCAAGTGATTCTTCAAATCCTAGATTTGAATCTAATAATCTAATGCCATCTGCAATGATGATAATATTTTGACACCGCTTATCTAGCACCCTCCAAATCGCTCTCTCAAAAAAGGGTAGATCGGCACCATAAGTTAAAAAAACCGCATTTTTCCATTTCCCTTCTAATTGTTTTGGTAATTCCAAAGGATTCAATTAAATTCTCCCTTTTAAAAACTGTTCACCATCTTCTGTCAAACCATGATCCGGAAGATGCAAGTCGCCACAATATCCCAATTCAAAAACAGTAGTTGATATCGAATCAAATCGAGAATTCATAAACCCTAAACTATTGTCATGTTGAAAGAAACGCAATCGCCTCCCCTCCCTCCTAAAACGAAAGGTATTGTCAGGTAATTTCCTTGTAGAAACAATGATATGTTGTTGGATGATAGACTTATCAAAAATTAATTTTGCAAATTCATATATACTTGCCCCATCATCAACCATTTTCTTTGTTTGTCGCACAAATCCATTTAAACTCAACCGTCCATCTGTTCCCATTTTGGATATATCCCACTCAGGCATTTGCCACAGATCCATATGTCCAAAGCGGAGATAAACTAAAGCCAACATCAAAAACATTGCTGGCAGCACCAGCCTTTCGTTGTATTCATTAGCTCCAATTAATTGATACAAAAGGTGTTCGTTTATTAAACTATGAATATCACAAGATTTATCAAAGGTTTCTCTCGATCCCCCAACCACTTTCTCAATCCAGTTTAGAAGCTCAGAAATCCTTGCCTTAGGAGATAATCCAGATGCCATGAAACCGAGCTTAGTTGCAACAATATCGAAACTCAAAGAATTTTTAAGATAATCCGATATTTTAGAATGATCTACTGGAACTTTATCGCCGTAATTTTTTAATCCCCAGTAGCAAAAATGGCCCCATAACGTATTTAATGCGAAGGCATAGTATTCGCGAGCCTGATACATTCGCCATTGTTTGTGAATAAGGTCCAATTCGGAAATTGGAAGATATTGAATATCAGTTTGAGTTTCACCAAAATAAATTAGTTGGCGAAACAGGTCTTGATCTAATGCTGTTTGTCTAGTTTGGTTTGCAATATCTAAAAACATCCGCAATGTCAATTTGCGATAACCTGATGCCTCATTTGGGCCACCTGCTTCAAATACTTCACGTACAAATTTCCTATCTGATGCGTTATCAGTTTTCAACTGACATAAACATGCTTCATGAATATATTCCAAAATAGTATCGCGAGGAATTTCTGCTTGATCTAAGTGAAAATATTCTTGATAATATTCAGTATTTTCTATCTCTTTTCGAAAAGCCGCAGCAATTTCTTGTCCAAGATGTTCTGTAGGCAAATCAACGGGATAAGGCAACCCTCTCCCTCCAGGATGTAATAAACCCAGCTCGGCCATAACTGTCCGGTAATATAAACCAAACCCTCCTAATGGAGAATCCATGTAGTCCGTTTTTGTATCGTAAGATGGTAATTCTTGAGTTGCGAGGGGTTTAGTCTTCCGCCCCCCGACGATATTGCCCATATTTCCATGTTCGGGTTGTTGGCACAAATAAGCGCCAACAGAAAAAATAAACTCTCTTGGACGAAAGAATTTTTTCCATGCGGCTCTATTGCGAGGAAGTTCTTTTCGCCAATACTCATCTAAAAGAAATATGTAAAAACTATGATATCGGGGATGAAACGTAAGCACGTTAATGCTTGGGACAAGTGTCGGTAATATTTGATCAGATGAAACACTACCTAACCCTAGATGATCCCTTCCAGTTTTTCCAGGATACATTTTTGCAACCCAACGAGGAAATCCATTCAGTTCATCTTCCATTCACTTTCCTTTGTAAATGAAGGCTCAAGCTTGAAAACTTTGTAATCATTATATTCTAATTTTTTGGATACAATCAGCTAAGCAACCGAAATCCTCACTCAAACCTATACCCAAACCCTCGTTCGGTGAGAATGTGCTTCGGGTTGCCTGGGTCGGCTTCGATCTTTTTGCGCAAAGCCCAGATATAGCGTTTCACGTGGTCCATTTCTCCCCGATATTCCTCCCCCCAAACTTCGTTGAGAAGCTGCTCGGTGGGCACGGTGCGCTGGGCGTGATGGGCCAACGTCTCCAGCAGGCGGTATTCTGTGGGCGTGAGATCAACCACCTCGTCCGCAATCGTCACCCGGCGTTGGTCAAAATCAACGGTCAAGTCGCCGCTCACCCTGTTCTTGGACTGCCCCGGTGAACTTGTCGTGCGGGCCAAGACCGCGCCTATTCGAGCCACTAACTCTGAAAAGGAGAACGGTTTGGTCACGTAGTCATCCACCCCCAGGCGGAACCCGCGCAGCTTGTCTATTTCTTCCCCTTTGGCGGTGAGCATGATGATTGGAACGGACGAGTTCTCTCTCAATCGCTTGCACACCTCCCAACCATCCATTTTGGGCATCATTACATCCAGCACCACCAGGACAGGATGGGCCTCATTTGCCAAACGCAAGCCCTCCCGGCCATTGTTTGCCACAATGGGTTGATACCCCGTCATCGTAAGCTGCTCTGACAGCAGCTCAAGTAAGATTGGGTCATCGTCAATCAGCAGGATGGTTTTTTCAGTCATCTTCGCCTCTCCAAGCGGGCAGCGCAAACGAGAATACGGCCCCAATTTCGGGATGGTTTTCGGCCCAAATGCGCCCTCCTTGAGCTTCCATCAGAATGCGACAGACGTATAAACCCAGCCCATAGCCATAAGAAGATTGGGTGTCGCTGCTATCGGCCCGATAAAATTTTTCAAAGACCCGCTCTATCTCATTCAACGGAAGGCCGGGGCCAAAATCTCGCACCGAAACCGTGATCTCGTTCTGGTCGGCGCGCAGCTCGATTTCCACTTTTTCGCCGGGAGGAGAGTACTTATCGGCGTTGTCGAGCAGGTTGGCCAAGACCTCCGCCATCCAATTGGGATCCGCGAACACCAGGGGCAATCCCGGTTTGGCAGGCACATGAATTACCCGGCCAGACGTTCTGGCTCGGACTTCCTCCACAACGCGCTGGACCAGAGGATATACGGACACCGGCTCAGTGTGTATTTTCAAGTCCCCCGATTCGACCCGAGCGGCGTTCAACACATTCTGCACCAGATGGTCCAGCCGGGCGATCTGCTGTTCGAGGATGGTGAACATCCGGGTGCAGGTGGTGTTGATCTTGCCGCAATCCGTCTGCATGCGCTCGACCGAGCCTTGCATGTTGGTGAGGGGGGCCCGGATTTGATGCGAAACCAGAGAGATGAACTCCGACCGGGTTTGGTCCAGGTGTTGGAGTTCTGAATTGGCCTGATCCAGTTGGGCGACCTTCTCCGCCAGGTCGCGGGTGCGCTCGGCGACCAGTTCGTTGAGGCTTTCGTTGAGTTGGCGGATCTCCTCCTCACGGCGTTTTCGATTGGTGATGTCCCGCAGAATGACTGACATGCCGATGGGGACACCCTGTTCGCCGGTGAGCTGGGTGGCGGTGAGGTCCACCACGATCTGTTGGTCGTCAATGTCCATACAGATCGTCTCGTGGCCGCGCACAAACTCATTTTTGCGAACTGTCTCAGCCAGCCAATTGTATTCAATTACCGCCGCCTCGCCTCCGCCCAAGAGTTCGTAGAACGGCTGGCCCAGTGCTTCGGGGGCTTTATAGCCAAAGAGAAGCTCGGCGCCGTGGTTCCAAGATTCGATATAACCGGCAGGGTCCAGCATGAGGATGGCGTCGGCGGAAGCGGTCGTGATGGAAGCCAGGCGGCGCTCACTGGCGCCGACTTCTCGCTCAACTTGCTCTTTTTCATCCAGCCATCTGCCAAAAACATTGATAACCCAAAATGAGAGCAGCGGGCCTAAGGTGGCATAGAACAATATCTCGATTGCAAAATGGATTTCATCGCCATAAGTATGCTGCATCCAGCGGGCCGGCCCGAGTTGGTAAAAGACAACCGCGCTGACCAAGCCTAAAGGTATCGTCCAGCGCATTATTCTGAATCGCTGCCGGAGAGAGTGATAAATATCGGTATTGTTCATCGTTCACCTGCCGCGGAGGGTAGAGAATGTGTTCGCATGGCTTCTTTTTAAACCAGGCGATGAGGGGAAGTATAAAGGAAGAAGTTGTTTTTCTCTAGGGTTGGTGTTTATAACACCAAGACACCAAGGCACAAAGACGCTAAGTTTTTATTTTTCTTCGTGACTTGGTGGTAAATATTATGTAACCTACAATTCAATCATTCTGTACAGCATGACAATGTGATATTATCCAAGCTAATGACGCCACTCATCAAAGAGACCTTCAAAAGGGTAAATCCCCTTATCGCCGCCCTGCCCTTGTTAGTCTAACTAGGCTCACTAGTCCGACCAATCAGACCACTCAGACCAATGTATCTCCTCACCCTCCGCAGCCTCTCGAAAAACCCCGGCCGCTCCGCGCTGGTCATCCTGGCGATCGCGCTGGGCGTCAGCATGGCGCTGGCCGGGGCCATCGTCGGGGAGGCCATCACCCAGAGCGCAGCCGAGATCGCCGAGCAGGGCGTATCGGGGAACACTTTTCTGGCGCTGGCGGCTCTGGCAGTGGTCAGCCTGATGCTGCTCTCCACCGCCGGGTTCGTCATCACCAACGCCTTCGCCATGGCCGTCACCCGGCGGCGGCGAGAGTTAGCCGCTCTGCGCGCCCTGGGAATGACCCGCCGCCAGACCCTGCGGGGCATCCTGGCGGAAGCGGTCTTCATGGGCGCGTCCGGTTCTCTCTTGGGCGTGTTATTCGGGATAGGATTGGCCTGGGTCGCTCTGCGCTTCATGGGCTTGCTGGACGAAGTCGCTTTCTCCGTGCCGGGCTGGGGTTTGATCCTCTCGCCGCTGGCCGGGATGGCGGTGACCTTGTCCGCCGCGCTGTTCCCGGCGTTGTCGGCCAGCCGCCTGGCCCCCCTGGAGGCGGCCCGCTCCGCCTCGACCGCGGAGGAACCCTGGTTCATCCGGGCCGGGTGGAAGCCGGGCGCGGCCTTGTTGGGCCTGGCGATTGGCGGGGAATTGGTCTACGGCTTGGTCTTCCGTCCCAGCATCTACCCCGCTCAGGCCGGGTTCCTGTTGGGGCAGGGCATTTTGCTGGCCGGAGCCTTCTTGAGCCTCCCTTCCTTGATCGCCCTGTTCGCCAAGATCAGCCGCCCCTTCATGGTCCGGCGGCTGGGACTGGCCGGACGACTGGCCGCCGACAACTTAGCTCGTAACCAACGCCGCGCGGCTCTGACCGCCGGAGCCTTGACCGCCGGGCTGACCCTCATCGCCGCAACCTCCGGCCTGACCACCGCCGGTCTCAAGGGGGCTCTCAACCGGACCGGGAAGCTCCTGGGGGAGGCGACTTTCGTCGTCCCCGACATTGACATCCTGGTCGCCGAGGGGGAGATGACGTTGGAGAATTTCTTCCAGGTCATCGGGGACGAAAATCTCGCCAGCGACAACATGAACCCCGCCCTGACCGCATTGGAACAGTTGGAGGCCGAGGGCGTCATCCTGATCGAGCGCAACCGTTTCTTCGCCATCCCCTCCGAGATCAGCGCCTTGCCCGGCGCGCCGGGCATCTTCGTGGACCTGGAGCTTTTCCTCCAACTGGGCAACTTCAACTTCTTCGAAGGCGACCCGGAGACCGCTCTCTCCCTGGCGCAGGCGGGGCCGGTCCTCCTCACCCAGCCGGTGGTGGCCGACCGGTTGGGCCTTCAGGTGGGGGATGCGTTCTCCGTGCAAACCCCCCGCGGCGAAGTGACTTTCACCGTGGCCGGGATCGGCGGCAGCGGCTATTTGATGACCGTCATCCCCTATTCGGTCGGAGAAGAATATTTCGGCATCACCGCCCCCTCTCATATCGGCATCCTCCTCCCCGAAGGGCAGGACGAGGAAGCCGCCCTGGCGCAGGTGAAAGCCGCCATCGCCCCCTTCCCCTTCCTGACCACCGTCACCGGCGAGGAGAGCTTCAAGTCCCTGAACGCCATGGTGGAGCGCATGGAGCGGCTGATCCAATCCTTGATGCTGCTGGCGGTGGTCGTCGCCGCGCTGGGGGTGGTCAACAGCGTGACCGTCAACGTGGTGGAACGCCGCCGCGAATTAGCCCTGCTGCGAGCGGTGGGCGCCAGCCAGCGGGATGTCCGCCGCGCCGTGGTGGCCGAGACGGCTCTGTTGGGCTTTCTGGCCGCTCTGGTTGCGGGTGGGCTGGGGCTGCTCATGCTGCTGGGCTTCGCGGCTCTCATCCTGCCCAACGCCACCGCCTCCGTTGGTGTGCCACCAGATTGGGAGACCATCCGCCTGACCCTGGGCGGCGGCCTGCAGGACTGGGCCGTCTCCGCCGGAGTGGTGTTGGTGGTCGGGCCCCTGGTCGCCGGGCTGGCGGCGTATTTTCCGGCGCGTCGCGCCGCGGGGAGGAATGTGGTTGAGGTGACGCGTAGTGAGAGGGTGGGGCTTTAGTTGAATATTCTTCGTTGTCGCAAGTTGCTATCTTGACCCCATGCGTGTTGAAGGGAAGGAAAAAGTATGCGCTATTTCACCGTCTGCAATTTAGGAATACCTGTTCGGGAATTTATATCCTGAAGCTTTGATAGCTTCCCAAGCCTCTATGTAAGGGCGAAGCATCTCATAGGCGTGAGATAACGTCTCCCTTCTTTCTTTCATATCATAGGGTATGATTGGCGTCCCTATAATGTCCATCCAATATTCAGAAATAATAGACGGCTCGATATTTGATTCTTCTTTATCTTTCAAATATAACTCAGCAATGACAACTTCATTAATTTTTTCTCTCATTGTAAATATTTTTTCTCTGCTGTGGAGCGGAAAGAAAGAGCCTTTCTCAGGACACAGACCGAAAGTTATAACCTCCCACTCGT
>CBDUUP010000195.1:0-8257 GCA_965370435.1 uncultured Anaerolineales bacterium
AGTAGCCTTGTTCCTGGGCCCACGCCCCGAATTCCTCAAACGAAGCGTTGACCACCGGATGCGAGAACAGCGCGCCCATGCTGGCGCGCACCGCGGTGGGATGGGTGGGGTCTACGCTGTCGTCCAGCAGGAGCAAGCCGTCCGCGCCCACTGCGTCTATGGTGCGAAGGATAGCGCCCAAATTTCCGGGGTCCTGGGGCGAGACCAGGGCCACACCCCAAGAGAAATTGTCGGGGTTGAGATCGGCCAGCGAAATTTGCTTCCTGCGCGCCACAGCCAGGATGCCCTGAGGGTGATCCTTCCCGGACAGGGACTTGAATACCTCAGAGTTGGCGGCGAAGCAGGGGATGTCATTGTCAGAGGCCTGCTCAAGTAGACTTTGGGCATACTCGCTGGTCAGCAGGTCAGGGGCGTAGACGAGGCTCTCAAGTTCGGCCCCCGCCTCCAGGGCTTCCCCTACGTGACGGATTCCCTCCACCACGAACGATCCGGTCGCCTGGCGGTGTTTACGCTGGCGCAAGGCTCGGACCTGCTTGATCTTGGAGTTGCTGCGGCTGGTGATGATGTCCATGATTATTTACCATCGTGCTATGTATTTTTACCACGAAGTCGCCGGGACACAAGACATAAAGTGGATAGGTTTTTCTGTTTTCGCCTCTCTGGGAATAGGACAAAAGGTTCATTTTGTGTAAACTGATAGCTTTTGCGAGGCCTTTTGGAGTATCTTGGGTTGATTGTTATAGAGGAAACCTGATTTTAAGGAAGTATATGACTGAGCCTAAAGGGTCACGACGACCCGGATTTTACAACCTCACCCTGGAAGAACGCCTGGCAGACCTGGCCTCCGATGGCCTGCTGACGCCGGAAGACCTCGCCTCCCTCAGCGGAGCGGGAGGCCTGTCGCTTTCTCAGGCTGACCACATGGTTGAGAACGTGGTCGGGGTCCACGCTTTACCTTTGGGGATTGGCCTGAATTTTATGGTAAACGGCCGGGAAGTGTTAGTCCCGATGGTGGTGGAAGAGCCGTCCGTGGTGGCGGGGGCCTCCTTCATGGCGAAGTTGGCCCGCGCCGGAGGCGGCTTCATCGCCCAGACCGATGACCCTCATATGATCGGCCAGATGCAGCTTCTGGACGTGTTGGAGCCGCAGACTGCCCGCAGCGCCATCCTGGAAGCCAAAGACCGCCTGCTCGCCGAAGCCGACACGGTTGATCCCATCCTCCAGCGTCTGGGCGGCGGGGCGCGGGACCTGGAAGTGCGGGTTATCGAAGACTCGCCAATCGGGCCGTTCCTGGCCTTGCATTTGATATACGATGTGCGCGACGCGATGGGCGCAAACGCGGTCAACACCGCCTGTGAGCGATTGGCCCCATTGGTTGAGGAGATCAGCGGAGGGCGGGTTCATTTGCGCATTCTGACCAACCTGGCCGACCGCCGTCTGGCCCGCGCCCAATGCACCATCCCCTTGTCCGAACTGGCCTTCGGCGAATTCACCGCCGAACAGGTGAGAGATGGCATCATCGAGGCCTGGGCCTTCGCCGCGGTTGACCCCTACCGCGCTGCCACCCACAACAAGGGCATTATGAACGGCGTGGACGCGGTCGTCATCGCCACCGGCAACGACTGGCGCGCCATCGAAGCTGGAGCGCACGCTTACGCGGCCCGCAATGGACAATATACCTCCCTCAGCGTCTGGGGTAAGGACGAAGATGGAAGCCTCGTCGGGAGCCTGGAAATGCCCCTGGCGGTCGGTATCGTCGGGGGAGCGACTAAAGTGCATCCCACCGCTCGCGCCGCGCTCAAGCTGATGGGCGTCGCCACGGCCAGCGAACTGGCCGAGATCATCGTCTCGGTGGGGTTGGCCCAGAATCTGGCGGCTCTCCGAGCTTTGGCGACCGAGGGCATCCAGCGCGGACACATGGGTTTGCACGCCCGTCAGATTGCTATCGCGGCCGGAGCCGACGGCGAGCAAATAAACCGTCTGGCCGAGCAGTTGGTCAAAGATAAAACCATCCGCGTTGACCGCGCTGAAGAGATACTGGAAGAATGGAGTCAAAATGAGTGAGATTAACTTGCTGAAACCCTCTCAACCGGTGGGATTCGTCGGATACGGGGCTTACGTGCCCCGCTATCGCCTGCCTGCCAAAGAGATTTCCCGAGTCTGGACGGACGGCGCAGGGGGCGTCCCGGTGAAAGAGAAAGCCGTCCCTGGGATGGATGAAGATGTCGCCACCATGTCGGTGGAGGCCGCTCGCAACGCTATGGCCCGCGCCGGGATCTCCGCTGATGAGATTCGCGCCGTGTGGGTGGGATCGGAATCGCATCCTTACGCTGTCAAGCCCACCTCGACCATCGTGGCGGAGGCCATCGGCGCGGTGCCCCACACCCAGGCCGCCGATTGGGAGTTCGCCTGCAAAGCGGGCACCGAAGCAATTGTGGCGGCGATGGGATTGGTCGGTTCAGGGATGGCAAAGTATGCGCTGGCTATCGGTATGGACACCGCCCAGGGACGCCCCGGAGACGCCCTGGAGTACACCGCCGCAGCAGGCGGAGCGGCTTTCATACTGGGTCCGGCAGAAGAGTCCCTGGCGGTGATCGAGGCCTCCTATTCCTACGTCACCGACACGCCCGACTTCTGGCGGCGGGCTTACCAGAAATATCCCGAACACGGCCACCGCTTCACCGGCGAACCGGCTTACTTCAAGCACATCACCGAGGCCGGGAAAGCGATGTTGGAAGCCACCGGAACCACCGCAGAAGATTACGTCTACGCCGTCTTCCACCAGCCCAACGCCAAATTCCCCGTGCGGGTGGGGCGCAGTATGGGTTTCACCAATGAGCAAATGGAGACCGGGCTGCTGGTTCCCGAAATCGGCAACACCTATTCCGGCGCGGCCATCATCGGCATGACCGCCATCCTGGACATCGCCAAACCTGGAGAGAAGATTTTCATGGTCTCATACGGTTCCGGCGCTGGCTCGGACGCTATGGTCGTTCAGGTCACCGACCGCATTGAAGCCCGCCGTGACCTCGCTCCCTTGACCCAGGATTACGTCGCCCGGCGCACCGAGATTGACTACGCCACCTACGTCCGTATGCGCGGCAAGCTGACGCTGAAATAATTCAAGAACAGAGAATAGTGAATGGTGAATGGATAATGGCGACAAGTGAAAATAATGCAAATTCCAACAGAATGTTGGAGTCGAGGCTTCAGCCGGAGAGAGGTTGGGTAAGCGATATTATCGAATCACTATTCTCGAATATCTATTCACCAATATCCAATCACGGAGTCCTATTATGACCGACGTTGTCATTGCCGGAATCGGGCAAGCCCCGGTAGGCGAACACTGGGAAGTTTCGCTAAGGGACTTGGCCCTGACCGCATTGGAAGCCGCCCGCCAGGATGCAGGCGGTCTGCGGCCCCAGGCGCTGTATGTAGGCAATATGTTGGCTCCAGCGCTCTCCCGTCAATCCCATTTGGGCGCATTGATCGCCGATTACGCCGGGCTGGCCGGGATCGAGGCCAGCGTGGTGGAAGCGGCGGGCGCATCCGGCGGGGCGGCTCTGCGGATGGCTTACATGGCGGTGGCCTCCGGCATGGTTGACGTCGCCATCGCATTGGGCGTGGAAAAGATCACCGACCAGACCATCGGCTCCGTTAATGAAGCCCTGGCGACCACAACCGACACCGATTACGAGGCCGAACAAGGTCTCACCTTGACCGCCCAGGCGGCTTTATTGATGCGCCGCTACATGTACGAATATGAAACTCCACGGGAGGCCTTTGCTGGTTTTCCGGTCACTGCCCATGCCAACGGCGTCAGCAACCCCCACGCCATGTATCGTAAAGCCATCAGCGCCGAGTTTTACAACAAGGCTGGGATGGTGAGCGATCCGCTCAATATGTTTGACGTGGCCCCCAACGCCGACGGGGCGGCGGCTGTGGTTCTCACCCGGCCTGAACTGCTCCCGGAGCAGTTTTCCCATCCCCTGGTGCGAATTTCAGGCTCCAGCGTGGTGACCGACCATCTAGCCTTGCACGACCGTCCCAACCCCCTCGATCTACGAGCTGCCCGCGCCTCGGTTGAGCAAGCCTGCCGTCAAGCCGGTGTGACCCCTGCCGACGTAGACCTCTTCGAGTATCACGACGCCTATTCGATATACGCGGCGATATCGTTAGAGGCGGCCGGTTTCGCCGAGGACGGCCAGGGATGGCAGATGGCCCAGAACGGCGACCTCAGCCTGGAGGGGAAACTCCCCGTCGCCACCTTCGGAGGCCTGAAGGCTCGCGGCAACCCCGGCGGCGCAACCGGCCTCTATCAGGCCGTCGAAGCCACCCTCCAACTGCGCGGCCAGGCCGGAGAAAATCAAGTCCCAGAAGTCAAAAGAGCCTTGATCCAATGCCTCGGCGGTCCCGCTTCCACCGCGGCGACTCATATCTTGGAAGGGATTGGGTAATAAGGGATTCGTAGACAAGGAAACAAGTAAACAGGTAAACAAGGAACAAGTATACAAGGCTTATATGTTAGCCAGCTATGGGCAGCCACTTCAAACGACTGCTTTACTTGCCACTTGCCTTTACTTGCAACTTGCAACTTGCCACTTGCATACTTGCATACCTGCATACCTGCCACTTGCAACTTGCCCCCATCCTGATAGGTTCTGATAGCAAATCACGGCTACACTGACCGAAATCACTACTCTTGAGGCAAAAGTTATGGATATCCCCCGACATTGGCGTTTGAAAAAACAGCGATACTCCCTGATTGGGGAGGTCTGTCCCCATTGCGACATCAAGATCTTCCCGCCCAGGGACATTTGCCCGGATTGCGGCGAAGAGGCCAAGACCGCCTTCCAGTTCAGCGGGCGGGGAGAGGTGTATTCTTACACCACCGTTCACGACGCTCCCTCCAGTTTCCAGGAAGCCGCGCCCTACACTGTGGCGATGGTCAAACTGGAAGAAGGCCCGCTGGTGACCGCTCAACTGACCGACCTGGGCGACCAGCCCATCGAAATCGGCGCCCCGGTGGAAATGGTCACCCGCAAACTGCGCTCGGTCGGCAACGAACGCGGCATGATCGTTTACGGCTACAAATTCCGCCCGGTGGGACTTCGCTAGAATTTCAGATATATAGTTGAGAATCTAAAGCCCCGGATTCAATGCGGGGCTTTTTTTTCAGGGACAAGGTGTCATTCCGAGGAGGCCGACGAAGTCGGGCGACGAGGAATCCCTGTGAACGTGGAAATTATTACCTCTCCCGGTTACAAGAGGCCACCGTCACAGGGATTCCTCGGCCTCCGGCCTCGGAATGACAGGAAAGGGGATGTTAGTGCAACAATACTTAGAAAGTCTCACCTTTCTCGGCCATCTTCACCAGCAAGTCCGGCGGAGTGAAACGCTCTCCGTACATCTCTGCGAGTTCCCGGCTGCGTTCGACGAAAGCGGAGACACCGTAGGCGTTGATGAATTGCAGCGTCCCTCCCTGGAAAGGAGCGAATCCCCAGCCAAAGATGCTGCCGATATTGGCGTCCGCCACGGAGGTTAACACGCCTTCCTGAAAGACTCGGGCGGTTTCCAACGCCTGTATGAACATCATCCGTTCAATCATCTCCTCCTGGGAGAGTTCCCCGCCGCCGTTCTTCGAGAATTGCTCCTGGAGGCCGGGCCAGAGGAATTTCTTCTCTCCCTGGGGATACTCATAAAAACCCTCTCCGTGAGCCTTGCCCATTCTCCCTAATTTCTCCACCATCACGTCCAGCACCTCGTTGGCGGGATGGGCGGGGAGTTCTACGCCTTCCGCGGCGAAGTCCTTTCGGGTCTGCTCGCGGATGTGGTTCATCAAGGACAGGCTGACCTCGTCGGACACGGCCAATGGCCCTACCGGCATCCCCGCCTTGAAACCGGCCGATTCGATGGCTCTGGGATGGTGGCCTTCGCCTAGAAGGGCCATCCCTTCGTTTACGTAGGTGCTGAATACCCGGGAGGTGTAAAAACCGCGGCTGTCGTTCACCACGATGGGCACCTTGCGGATTTTCAGCACGTAATCAAAGGCTTTGGCTATGGTCTTGGCGGAGGTTTTCTCGCCCAGGATGATCTCCACCAGCCTCATTTTATGCACCGGGGAGAAGAAATGCAGGCCGATGTAATTTTCAGGCCGGGAGGATTTTTCCGCCAGGCCGGTGATGGGCAAGGTGGAGGTGTTGGATGCGTAGACGGCGTCTTCGCTTATCTGAGCTTCGGTCTCGTGGGTGACTTTGGCCTTTAATTCGCGATCTTCAAAGACCGCTTCAATGATGAGGTCGCATCCGGCCAGGTCGTCGGCTGATTCGGTGGTCACGATGCGGTTGAGTATTTCCTCCCGCTGTTCGGCGGACATCTTCCCCCGTGAGACCCGCTTGTCAATGATCTTCTCGATCTGCGCTTTGCCCATATCGGCCTTCTCTTTGGATACCTCTTTTAGAACCACGTCCATCCCCGCGTAGGCGGTCACGTAGGCGATGCCGTGCCCCATCATGCCCGCGCCCAACACGCCGACCTTTTGAGTGTCAACAGGGTCAATGTCGGCGGGGCGGCTGGCCCCGGCATTGATCTCGTTCAACTGGAACCAGAAAGCGTTGATCATGTTTTTCGCCACCTGGCTGGTCGCCAATTGGACGAAGTAGCGGGACTCGATGCGGCTGGCGGTGTCGAAGTCCACCATGGCGCCTTTCACCGCCGCGTCCATGATGGCCTCCGGGGCGGGGTAGTTGCCGTAAGTCCTTTTCTTGAGCATGGCGGGAGCGATAGCCAATATCTGGAGCATCTTGGGATGGCGCGGGTCGCCGCCCGGCATCCGAAAACCGGATTCATCCCAGGGCTGCTTGGCCTTGGGATTTGCGATGACCCAGGTTCGAGCCTTTTCCAACATGTCCTCCCGATCCGCGGCCAACTCGTCAACGATACCGGCCGCTTTCGCCTCCGCCGGTTTGACTTGTCTGCCTTCCATCAAGAACGGGAAGGATTCCTGCAATCCGAGCATCCGGGTCAGCCGGGTGATGCCCCCGCCGCCGGGCAGAAGTCCCAGCGTGACCTCGGGGAAACCGATTTTAATCCTGGGGTTGTCAATCGCCACCCGGAAATGACAAGCCAACGCCAATTCCAACCCGCCTCCCATCGCCGCGCCGTTGATGGCCGCGGCCACCGGCGCTCCTAAAGTTTCCAACGTGCGTAAGCCTTCCTTGAAACGCTCCGTACTTTCGAAAACGGATTGGGGGTCCATAGCTTCGTTCAGCATATTAATATCGGCCCCCGCCAGAAAGGTTTTCTTGGCCGAGGTGATGACGACCCCCGCTAAAGGTTCCTCGGCCGCCAGCCGCTCAAGCGCATCAGCGAACCCGGCCCCAAATTCCTCATTGATAACGTTGGCCGAGCGGCCGGGCATATCCAGCGTCAGGGTGACAATATTTTGATCGTCTTTTTCGTATTTGAAGACCATGATTTCCTCTTATATACGTTCAATAATGGTGGCGATCCCCATGCCGCCGCCCACGCAAAGGGTGATGAGCGCGGTGCCCAGCCCGGTGCGTTCCAGTTCATCCAGGACCGTGCCCAGAAGCATGGCTCCGGTGGCCCCCAGCGGATGGCCCATCGCGATGGCCCCGCCGTTCACGTTGATGGTTTCCATGCTGTCGAGTCCCACGTCCCGCATGAAGCGCAAAGGCACAGCCGCGAAGGCCTCGTTGACCTCGAACAGGTCAATGTCGCCAATCGTCATCCCCGCTTTCTTCAGCGCTTTCTTGGAGGCCGGGCCTGGCCCGATGAGCATAATGGTCGGATCGGTGCCCACCAGCCCGACGGAGACAATCCGAGCGCGAGGCTTCAAGCCCATCGCTTCCCCTTTCTCTGGGGAGCCGATGAGGACCAGCGCGGCCCCATCCACGATGCCGGAGGAATTCCCGGCGGTGTGGACGTGGTTGATCTTCTCGACTTCGGGGTATCTTTGCATGGCGACCGCGTCAAACCCCATATCGCCCATCATCTGGAAGGCGGAATTGAGTCCGGCCAGCGCGTCCAGGCTGCTGTCGGGGCGGATGTATTCGTCGTGTTCCAGGACCGGGATCCCGTTTTGATCGGTGACCGGAACCAGCGATTTATCGAAGTGGCCGTTTTGGGCCGCCTGAGTCGCTTTCTGCTGGGAGTTGAGGGCGAAGCGGTCAACGTCCTCCCCGCTGAAATCTTCCAGGGTGGCGATCAGGTCAGCCCCGCTGCCCAGGGGGAC
>CBDUUP010000196.1:0-8240 GCA_965370435.1 uncultured Anaerolineales bacterium
TTAGGACGAACCCGGACCAAGCATACGAGATCGAGAAATTAAAAAGTTCACACAACGGACCCTCAGCGCTCAAGTGTACCAACAAGTGTATTGGCGCCAATTATAGCTGGATTAGGGTCGGAAATAGCGTCTCAACGATTTATCAAACACTCTCTTAGGACACCATAGCAGACACCCTGCAAATAATATCTATATCGCCTAACGGGGTGTTAAGCCGAATGTTCTCTGTATAAAATTTGCCCAAGTATTATATACATGAAAAATAGAGTTCTTTAAGGGTAAAATTGATATAGACATTATATCATTAAAACTTCCTGTATAATATTGTCAGAATGTTTTTGTACAGCAAAGGGAAACAGGTATATAAGGAAGGGCGGGATTGTCCCCTAAAAGCAAACCTCTCGCAGGTTGGGAACCAAAGGTTCCTTAAACCTGGGGGAGGTTGTTTTTCAGGCGGGTCTGGTTACTAAGGGGTTGGGCGGTTTTCTCAAATTGTCCTCACCCATTTATGACTTCGGGGCGAGTAACGCCAAATAAGGCGCTGGCCTGGAGATATGGGTATTGCTCATGGGGTGTGCAACCTCGCGGCAAAGTGGGAGGAGTTTAGCGTATTTTGGGGGGGTGGTCAAGTGGGGGAGGGAGATTGGATCACGAAGGGCGCGAAATTGCGCGAAAGGCACGAAAGGGGCGACTTGCGGGTGAACGATAAGAAGATGGAGGAGATGGACAAGAAGGCGAGGTTTTTGGAGGGGTTTTAGGGGAGGAGATACCTAACTACGAAACAGTCAGGAGGTGATACTTTCCAAATGCTTTATCACAGAATTTTCATCGGGAACGGTGAGACTCATAGGGGACTAATCAAATCCAGAAAGTGGTATTTCCTTTGGATATGATGGTATCTTCTCTTTTATATCGCCTTGATGAGTAAACTACATGTAGAAATCCGCTTATTAAAATTGTGACAATACCAATTCCTACATTACCCCATACACTTCGCGGCCAAATAATAATCAATAACAGAGCGACGTAAGCGAGAGAATTCAGAACAACCACCATCGTCTTGTACTGCGAGACAGTAAAAACTCTTTCCATAATTCCTCGTATTGATGACCAATGACGATATCTACTCGATTCATGAATAATACTCTTCGGGAAAGCGTCTGACAACTCATTATCTTCCCCCTGAAACTGATCGCGAATTTTCTGATAAGCTTTGGCGGTAGTTAACAAACCAACATCAACCCTCAATAGCCACAGGAAAATTATTTCGCCGATGATTAAAACTGTTCCAAGTATCAAACCCACTTGTGAACGAAGCGGCATCAACGATGATTGGCCTTCAGCAATCAAGAGGAATAACCCTACTGCCGCTGTTGCTATTGTAAGATATAGTTGTATCCCGCGTTGATAGAGGTTGAGCCAGTACTGTTCCATTCCCTTCAAGCGGTCATATTCCGCTAATAATATTTGTATACTAGATTCTTTCATAAAATGTTTCTCCTTCTCTCAACTATAATTATATATCACAATAAATGTATTCTACCCATATTTTGGAAGGAATTTTTACTGTGTAGCAAGCTCGGGTCTATTTCTGAGGAGATAGAACGGAGGGCCAGATTTTTGGATAGACAAAGAGGATAGTTGTGATATACTGAATGCAGTTGACGAGAAGATAGAACAAGCTCAATTGCCAGTAACCCAGTTGAATGTTTAGACTTGAGGGCGTTATGACGGAAACAACGAAACATAGATCCAAACTAATTACAGCATTTGTATTAGCAGCGGTTCTAAACTTAATTCTGCCCTTTGGTGACCCTCTTAGTATAACTTTCGGCACACTAATTCTAGGTTTTGTATTTTGGACAGTATTAGAATTTTTTGGATGGGTCTCAACTAAAAGTAGAAAGAAAATGCTTCAATCAAGGACATATGTTAAACCTTACACGACAAAGTCTGTTGAGGAAATACTCTGTCCACGATGTGATTTTGTGCAATGGGCAAGATACGAAAAATGTCAGAAATGTGGTATCTCTTTTGTATCGCCTAAGAAAGTGGAAAAATTACTAATCGAATCACCAGGGGTTGAAGAAGCAATGAAAGAAATCGCGGGAGAGAAAACAGACTTGTATTGCCCAGAATGTGGTGAAATTTCCCAATCTAAAGATAAGTTTTGTAGAAAATGTGGTTCAAGTATAAGATAGCGTCAAAGGCAGCGCCTTCACACTAGGCTGGTGTAACGTCTGTATATCCGATGAATGGCTGACGCATCGACTCCTGCCCCTGTTTACCTGTATACCTGTTTCCCTCCTCACCCCTCCCCCATCATCTCCTCCCGCACGGTTCGATAAAGCGTCTCGGCCTTCAATTCGCTGAGGGTGCAGCAGGGGGCTTTGAGGTGGGCGGCGAGGGATTGGGGCAGGCCTTGATCGAAGGCTTCAAGCTCTATGTTGATGACGACGCTGCGGACCTGGTCGCGGGCGATGTCGGCGGCCAGGCGGTTGGCTCCCGTAGGGGAACATCCTTCGACAAGCTCAGGATCGGCGCTACTCTACAACAACGATCTTACGGGCCGGTCTTGTTCAAGACCGCCGCGTCCACACCGACCAGGCCGCTGGGCACGTTCTGAATGCCGATGAGGACAACGATGCTGTCGAAGACCCCGGTGGCGGTTAGGGTGCAGGTGAATGAAGTCCAGGAGAAGGAGGCCGTCCGCGGGGTGAAGACGCAGGTCTTCTTGTCCACCGTGACGCCGCCATTGGTGAAGATGAGTCTAACCCCCAGTTTCCCGCTCAGGTTCACATCCTTCCCGCCGAAGTAGAGAGTGAGGGTGTATTGATCCCGGGCGCTTCCGCTTTGGGATACGACCTGCCGGATGAACTCCACACCGCCATCCGCCCGGAAGAGGTAGATGTAGTTCCCCTCAACGGCATGGTTGAATTTTAGACGTCCATCTCCGTTGCCGGTGACGGCCTCAGTCCATCCGGCGCCTAGGGCTTTTTCGAAGCCGCCGTTAGTGAGGTAAGGTAAGTAGATATAGGCTGAGCCGGAGTCTTCGCCGTTGTCGTCATCGTACTTGGCCCCCACCAGGGCGGTGTCCCCATCGAGGGCGGCAGCATTGCTGAAATAGTCATCCGCTGCGCCGTCCAAGGCGGTGAGCTTGGACACCTCCCCCCAGTTGTCCGTTCCGCCTTGGTCCCGATCGAAAATATAGGCCGAACCGGAGTCGCTTCCGTTATCGTCGTCACCATAGGCTCCCACCAGGGCGGTGTCCCCGCTGAGGGCGACGAACCAGCCGAAATAGTCATACGCCGCGCCGTCGGAGGCGGTGATTTTTTTTACCTCCCCCCAGTTGCCGGCTCCGCCCTGGTTCCGATCAAAGATGTAGGCCGAGCCGGAGGCGTTGCCAGCGTCGTCGTCGACATAGGCCCCCACCAAGGCGGTGTCCCCGCTGAGGGCGACAGAATAACCGAACCAGTCACCCGACGCGGCGTCGGAGGCGGTGATCTTTTTCGCTTGCCCCCAGTTTCCGGCCCCGCCCTGGTCCCGCTTGAAGAAGTAAGCCGAACCGGAGTTGCTGCCGCTGTCGGAGTCGCCCCAGGCTCCAACCAGAGCGGTATCCCCGCTGAGGGCGACGGACCAGCCGAAAAAGTCATTCGCGGCGGCGTCGGAGGCGGTGATTTTTTTCACCTCCCCCCAGTTGCCAGCCCCGCCCTGGCCCCGCTCGAAAATATAGGCTGAACCGGAATGGCTGCCGTTATCGTCGTCACCTTCAGCGCCCACCAGGGCGGTGTCCCCGCTGAGGGCGACGAAATAGCCGAAAGAGTCATCCAGCGCGCCGTCGGAGGCGGTGATTTTTTTCACCTCCCCCCAGTTGCCAGCCCCGCCCTGGTCCCGCTCGAAGATATAGGCTGAACCGGAATGGCTGCCGTTGTCGTTGTCGTGATAGGCTCCCACCAGGGCGGTATCCCCGCTGAGAGCGACGCTGTTTCCGAAAAGATCATTTGCCGCGCCGTCGGAGGCGGTGATTTTTTTCACCTGGCCCCAGTTGTCCGCGCCTCCCTGGTCTCGTTCGAAGAGGTAGGCCGAGCCAGAGGCGAATCCGTTGTCCTCGTCCCCAAGCGCCCCCACCAAAGCAGTATCGCCACTGAGGGCGACGGAGACGCCGAACTTATCCGCCGACGCGCCGTCGGAGGGGGTTAGTTTAGCATCCTGGATTGCCGGGGCATAAGCTTCTAGTCCCAGGGCATCCTCAATGGCAGTTTGCAGGCCGGGGGTTACTTCGGCAGGCTCACTATGAATTGCCTCATCCATAGGGTTAGCCTCTGCGGGGGTGATGGCGCTGGCAAAGGTATTGAACAGAAATGCGCCCACGGTCATTAGGGTGACCGACAGGCGCAGGGTGGGATACAGATAGTTTTTATTTTTTGACACGATTGGCCTCCTCGATAGATGAAGGTAGTGTAAGCAATAATTAACCGTGATACGATGACCTTATAGATCTGTCATCGCAGTAATTGTAGTGTAATTCACAGAGTACGTCAAATGAATCTGTGTTTTGTTGAAAGTTATAGAGAAGAGTAGAGGCGCAGCAGAGCTGCGCCCCTACTTGGATGTTTTTATCAGTCTATCCACCCAAGGCAGTTCCCAGCCCTCCGACTGAAGGGCTGGCGCATCGACTCCTGCCCCCCTGCCCCTGTTTCCATCCTCCCCCTCTTCCCCTCACCCCTCCCCCATCATCTCCTCCCGCACGGTCCTATAAAGCGTCTCCGCCTTCAGCTCGCTGAGGGTGTAGCAGGGGGCTTCTAGGTGTTCGGCGAGGGATTGGGCCAGGCCCTGGTCGAAGGCTTCGTGCTCCATGTTGATGACGACGCTGCGGACCTGGTCGCGGGCGATGTCGGCGGCCAGGCGGTGGGCTTCTTCCTGGGGGGGCAGGTCGCCGATGGCGACGTTGCCGGCGCCGTCGGTCAGCAGGATGATGAGGGGCATCACGTCGGGGTGGATGATCTTCTCCTTCTTGATGACCTCCCGGGTCAGCAGCAGCCCGGCAGAGAGGGGCGTCTTGCCGCCCACGGGGATATCGGAGAGAGCGCGCTGGGCCAGTTGGATGGAGTTGGTGGGGGGCAGGACCAGCCTGGCCCGGTTCTTCTGAAAGACCACCAAACCGACTCGGTCGCGGCGCTGGTAGGCGTCGGTGAGGAGGGAGAGGATGGCCCCTTTGGTGGCCGACATGCGCTCGGCCACGGCCATAGACCAGGAAGCGTCCACCACGAACATCACCAGGTTGGCGGACTGCTTGACGCGCACCTTGCGCTGCAAGTCCTGGGGCTGGATGGCGAAAGCCACCTCCTTGCGCTGCTCAACGCGGTCCTTTTGATAGGGCGCGGCGGCGCGGATGGTGGCGTCGAAGGCGATGTCGGTGGTTTTGCCGTGGGCGGGGCGGGCGAAGATGTAGCGGCCGCGTTTGCGGTCGGTGCGGGTGCGCGAACGCCGCCCGCTCCGGCGGCGGGTTAGTTTATCCAGGGGGGTGTCGATCTTGCGAGGGGTGAACTCGGCGGTGGTTTCGGTCTTCTCCCCGCCGTCCCACCAGTTGGCGCTCCCCGAATCGAAAACGTTCTGGGGAGCGGGTTCCAAGGGGCCGTGTTCGGGGGCGCCTTCGGTTACTTCTTCACTGGTGGGGGCTTTTTTTTTTCGCCTTCGGCTTCCTGGGGGGGCGCGTCGGGGTCGGGTTCGCCCTGGGCGGCGGCCTGGCCTTGCAGCTCGTTGATCTTCTCTTGCAGTTCTTCGAAGTTGACCTCGGACTGCTGGAAGGGGCCGCGTTTGATGCGGTGGGGGAGAGCTAATTCAGCGGCCAGGGCGATGTCCCGGTCGGTGATGGCATCCCGGCCTTCAAAAGCGGCGTGGGCGCGAGCGGTCTTCAGGATGACGAGGTCGGCGCGGTGGCCGTCCACGTGCAGGGAGGCGGTCAGCCCGGCGATGGAAAGCATGTCGCGGCTGGAGTAGGTCACCTGGTCCACCATCTTGCGAGCCGCGACGATCTGGGCGGAGAGTTCTTCTTCCTTGGTGTACCATTGCTGGTAGAACACTTCTTGATCGTCTTCAAAAGCCAGGTTGCGCTCCATGATCTGGACTCGTTGGCGGGTCTCGCGGATGCCCTGGATCTGAACCACCAGGGCGAAACGGTCCAGCAGTTGGGGGCGCAGGTCGCCCTCTTCGGGGTTCATGGTGCCGATGAGGATGAAGCGGGCCGGATGGCTGAAGGAGATGCCCTCCCGCTCGACGATGTTGACGCCCATAGCCGCCGAGTCGAGCAGCAGGTCCACCACATGGTCGTCCAGGAGGTTGACCTCGTCAATGTAGAGCAGGCCGCGGTTGGCGGCGGCCAGCACGCCCGGCTCGAAATGGCGCTCGCCTTTCTGGATGGCCTTTTCGATATCCAGGGTGCCGACCACCCGGTCCTCGGTGGCGCTGACCGGCAGGTCGATGAAGCCGATGCGGCGGGTGTCGGTCTCCAGGGTAGCGCCGTCGGCCATGCGCTCCTTGGCCCAATCGGACCAGGTCTCCGGCTTGTGGGGGTCGTCGTTGAAGGGGGAGTCGCGGAAGACCTCGATATCCGGCAGGAGGGCGGCCATGGCCCGGGCTGCGGTAGACTTGGCGGTGCCGCGTTCCCCTCGGATCAGTACGCCGCCGATGCGTTGGTCTACGGCGTTTAGTATCAGCGCTCGCATCATGCGCTCTTGTCCAACAATGGCTGTAAAGGGGTATATTGCTCTCATATCCATTTCTCGTTGAATTTTGTATCCGCCCAATCTTATCACAAAGGTTGCCAACTTGCACCTTAACCTGTATAATTTGCACCATCTTATCCGATGGAGTATATAAACTATATGGAAAACGACGATTCCCAATTGGGACAAGGAGAGCTTCCCGCCGAAAACCAGGATACCGAAAACACCAGTCCTGAAGAAAGCCAGGGAGCAGAGGATCAAAATTTAGAAGAAAGCCAGGAGGCAGAGCCTCAGGTTTCGATGGAGGAGCTTCTCGCTCAGGATACCCTCATGCTAGATTTGCCGCGCCAGGGGGAGGTGCGGACCGGAACTATTGCCAGCATCAGCGACAGCGAGATATTGGTCAGTATCGGGGCCAAGTCGGAAGGGGTGATCTCAGCCCGTGAGTTAGATCAACTCAGCGATGAAGAGAAAGAAAAATTCCAAGCCGGCAGCGACATTGCGGTTTACGTCATCACCGTGGAAGACCACCAGGGCAACATGCTGTTATCTTTCACCCGCGCTCAAGAAGAAGCCGACTGGGAGAATGCAATCGACCTGGAAAAAACCAAGGGGGTGTACGAAGGCAGCATTGACGGTTACAACAAAGGCGGCCTGATCGTAAAGATGGGACAATTGCGGGGCTTCATTCCCGCTTCTCAAGTCAGCCTCTCCCGGCGGATGGCCTACGGCGGCGACACGCCCGAACAGCGCTGGAGCAAGATGGTGGGCGAGCCGGTTGTGACCCGGGTCATTGAAGTGGACCGGGAACGGCGGCGCTTGATCCTCTCGGAGCGGGCCGCGCTGCAAGAATCCCGCGAGACCCTCAAGGAACGCCTGCTGGAAGACTTGAAAGAAGGCGAGACCCGCACCGGGCGGGTGACCAGCCTGGCCGAATTCGGCGCTTTCGTCAATATCAGCGGCGCTGACGGCCTGGTTCATCTTTCGGAGATCTCCTGGGAACGCATCAACCATCCCAAAGAAGTGCTCAAAGTCGGAGAAGAAGTTCAAGTAAAGGTCATCAGTGTGGACCGGGAGAAAAAGAGGATCGGCCTCTCCATCCGCCGCTTGCAGGATGACCCTTGGGTAGATAAGGTCAACGTTTTTCGGGAAGGGCAGTTGGTGGAAGCGACCATCACGCGTCTGGCCAAGTTCGGCGCATTCGCCCGCCTGACCGATGAAATGGAGGGCCTGGTACACGTCTCAGAATTGAGCGACCACCGCATCGAACACCCCAAAGAGGTGTTGAACGAAGGCGACGTGGTCTTGCTGCGAGTCATCAAGATAGACGCCGAGCGGAGGCGCATCGGATTGAGCCTGCGCAAAGTGGACTCCCCGGCCTACGCCGAAATTGACATGGAAATGTCCCTGGCGGAGGGCCTGGAAGAATTCTTGAGCGGCGAGTCCTCCGAACCGGAAGTAGAGGCCGAAGAACCGGCCGCTGAAACTGAGGATGCGCCGGAAGTTGAAGCAGAG
>CBDUUP010000197.1:0-8191 GCA_965370435.1 uncultured Anaerolineales bacterium
AATGCTTTTTCAATCACCTAAATTTTCTTGATAACGATCTTAGCCAGTTTCACTATTTAAAAATACATTTAACCACAGATACACTGAGTCCACAAAGAAAAGCTTAAAAACTCTGTGTTCTCTGTGACTCTGTGGTTAATGTTCTGAGTTACAGGATTATAGACATTACCTTGAGCTTCAATCCTTATCAATGAAAATTATTATGATCTCATGGGCGGTCCCACTCTCCGGCCCATAGCCCACCGAGAGCGCGATGATGGTGATCGGTTCCAGGACGGCCACCGAATCGCCAAAATCATCGCCGCCACCCAACAAAGGGTTGCTCAGGAACGGGCTTAGCATTTCGATGAACCCTTGCACATCAAAATACAAGATAGGGAACTGGTCATCGGGGAAGGCTTCCTGCATCTGGAGGAAATATTCATTGTCCGCCAGGGAAGGGCCTTCGGACAGGGCGTCCTCAATGGTATCGGCGTCAGAAGCGATGATCAAGTATCCCTCCCCTACGCCATAGGCCACCACAGGGAAGCTGATTCCCAACCCACCCCCACCCATACTCACTTCGTACACCGTCATCCCTTCTAGCTCAACCGTTTCGAGAGAAAGGTCGAGAGTAGGATCGTCCATTTCCGCCAGGCTGGCCTCTATCCCCTCATTGAATACTTCTAGCAATTCCAGCAAGGCAGCTTCGTCGCTGGTCTCCGCAGCCATCATGAATCCGATTCCCAAAGTCGGCCCGGAGAGGATGCCTCTAGGTAGGGGGACAAGCCCCAGGGCGAACTCGCCATCCAAAAGAGGGAAGAGATCGTCGAAGATAGATATGCCAAATTGCTCATCCAGCATTCCAAACGCCTCGGCCATATCGGGATCCGTGAAAGCGGTCTCTAACACCTCCGCAGAGGTCAGGTCCATACGTCCGGCAACCATGAACATCACCGTATTTTCAGGGAAGATCGAGGGCGTGTTAAGTTCACCTTGATCCATGTACCATTGCTGCATCTCCCGCTGGCCAGCAGTAGTTTTCACATCCTCGCTCCAGGAGGCCAAGTCTACTCTGATTCCCTCTTCTACCACTGATACCGAAAGCCCAAACGCGCCGGAAAATTCCAGATCGGTCGTTGTTGGGGTTGCCGCTAGACCCTCTAGTGACTCGAATAAACTATTATATATCTCGCTGTTAACGTACATACTAAATAGGCGGTCGTGGGGCAGCTGACGGGTCACCTTCCGGTAGCCCCGGTTTCCCCACAGGGCGTCGCCGCTCTGGATTTCTTGAGCCTCCTGAACCACATCCTCGGTTGAACCGATGAGGACAAAGTCATCCGCCATGCCGATGGCAACTTGCGAACCGTAAACGTTCAAGATCGTGATCCCCTCCTCTGCATCCTCATCCGGGTCTTCAAATTCGTCTACCAGCTTATCGACAAAATCATCCGCCAACGCTGAGTCGCGGACCTCCAGGGCCAACAACCAGTCCGATTCTCCATTCTCGATGAAACTGCCTTCCTCCGTCTCGATGAGGCCCAACCCCACCGAAGCGCCGATCCAGGGGAGCACGTCATCGCTGAGGGTGATTCCGAAGTCGTCCTCCATCTCCTGATCAACTTGGTCAAGGAAATCGCCCAAACTCTCAACGTCATCGCCGGTCGCATCGGCAAAAACCGCCAACAGGGAGTCGAGTTCATCATTGGACTCTATCTCCGAAATATCCAGGCTCAGGTAAATGACGGTATTTGCGGGCATGACCTCGGCGGCCCCGCCCCGGCGGCCCCACAACCAGCCAAAGGGATCCAGGGCGACGAAAACCAGGGTCGCCATAACGCATAGCCCGACCACGCCACTTAGCGCAATCCCGCCCACCCAGAGCATGGTTTCTCGCTTGCGTTTATCTTCCGCCGTTATCTTTTCTTCAATGTTGTTCTCCATTAGTCAACTCCTCTTTGGGTTGGTTGTCTTCTCAAAAGTAGAATAGGGATCAAAGCCAGCGCGCATATCACACCGGCGATGATGAAGGTCTCATCAATGACTTGTTCTATTGCATCCAATCCCACCTGCATAACTTCCGATAAGGTGGCGTTGGCCGTCAGCATCTGGGCGCTGAGAGCATCCACCCGGCGCAATCCGAAGGTGGTGATGGATGACACGCCGATGGTCATCCCCACCAGGCGAAAGATGATGACCAGCGCTGATCCGGTTCCCCGATAGCCCGGAGGAGAGGCGTTGACCACTGCCGCAGCGATGGGGGCCAGGATCAGGCCGAAGCCCACTCCGGCCAGCGCAAGTTGGGGGATCATGACAGCATAGGGCGTTTCCGCCTGCCAGCCGGACATGAACCAAAAACCCACCATGGCTAAAATTAAACCCGCCACGGAAGGCCAGCGGTAGCCCCACCGCTCAGCAAGCCAGCCGCCGGGGAAGGCGGCCAGCGCCATCGGCACTGTCAGGCCGGAGAGCATCCACCCGCTGTCCCAAGCGCCTTGCTCCGGCGTGGCGGCGACCAGGGTATTGATGAATAAGGGCACGTTAGCAATGGCGATGAACAAACTGAATCCTACCAGAAAGTTCGCCAGACTGGCAGATGAAAAGTTGGGCCGCCGGAATAAGGAAAGTCGGATGAGCGGGTATTTGGCCCGCAACTGGCGCCATAGGAAAAGTCCCAGGAACACCACCGCCAGGGCGATGACCGGCAGGGCATAGGCGGGCAGCGCCTCCTGGTCCCCAAAGCTCACCCCGCTGCCCCCCTCCGAACTGCTCCCCAGCCCGATGTTTAAGGCTGTCAAGCTGAGGGTGATGAGCAGCGCGCCCAGCCAGTCCATCTTCCCCTCGCCGGGGGGCTGCTCGACTTTGCGGAACGCGTACCATATGAGCAGGAAAGCCAATCCACAGATCGGCAGATTGATCCAGAAGATAGCCCGCCAATTCCAATAGCGCACCACGATGCCGCCGTACAGATGGCCGACCACCCAACCGGCGGTATCCACCGCGGCGATCACGCCCAGCATACGAGCGCGCTTGCCAGGCGGGTACAGGTCGCCCACCATCGCCATCCCCACCGGCACCATCGCTCCCGCGCCGAAGGCCTGCACCATCCGGGCCGCGATCAGCGTCTGCAAGGCGATGTCGGTGGGGTCGGGGCGGCCGCTCTGCAGGAGATAGTAGCCCCGCAGGACCATCCGGGTCGGCCAGCCGTCCGACACGGCTACCAGATAGGAACCCACCGCGAAGATAACCAGGGCCAGCAGGTAAACCCGGCGGCGGCCGCGCAGGTCAGAGAGACGCCCCATGAAGGTCATCGAGACGCTGTAGGCCAACAAATAGCCAGTCACGATCCAGGCCGCCTCGTCCAGGCCGGTTTGGAGGGGGATCTCCAGATCCATCACCACGTGGGGCAGCACCGCCGAGACCACAGTCAGGTCCAGCGCCCCGATGAAGATGGGGATACAAATTAAGACGATAACCAGCGCGGGGGAGATAGAGGGTTTTTTCGACATCCCCGCTACTCCCCATCAAGGGAGGGTAGGGAGATCTCGATCACCTGGTCGAAATCCCAGAAATCAAACCGCCAGACGGTATCTTCCTCGTTCATGCCCACTTCGGTGAGGATCAACCGGTGAGCTTCATAGGTGTCCGGCGCGATCCATATCGTCACCTTCACCCGGCCAGGCCCGATCAGGCCATAGCTGGTGCGGTAAATGGCTTCCCCGTCCATCATCCCTTTGATGACGTAAAGCTCCAGGCCGGGCACCTCTTCCAACTCCTCGGTGTTGACCAATTCCAACTCGGTGAGGCCGGAGGCCAGCGCGGCCTGAATGCCGATCTCCGGGTCGAACATCACCGTGGGATTGAAACCCCATTCCGGGGGCAGCTGCTCCCATTGGCCGGTCAGGATATTGGTCGACCATTGGGAACTGCCAATGCTGACGATGTCGGTTTCGACGACCAGGCCGGGGACGATGATCCGCACATGGGCGCTGACCGCGTCTGGCGAAACGAATACGCCCTCGGCGCGCCGGAAATTGAGAGTCTCATCAAGGTCCAGATAGGCGGGTGCGCCGCTGCGTTCAAACAAGAAGCTGAACCCGGCCATATTCTTCATCCGCTCCACCGAGTGCTGGATGATCTCCTCGGCCGGGATATCGGGCAGGTCTCTTCCAGCGCACCCGGCCAGCCATATTAAATTCAATAACAACAAGATGATAACGCGGGCAATTTTTCTTCTCATACCCTCAGTGTACAGCAAGTTGCCGGGAATTGCAATACACTCCCTCTCTTCCAATCTACCGTAAAGCTACGCAACCTCCCGCAGGTTCCGCCAAAATTTGCCCCTTTTAGCAATCTATCTGCCACACGAAAATGTCTATGCGCAATATACAACCTGCGGGAGGTTCTCTATGAAAACATCTGCATACCCTTGTTATCTTCCATTGGTATAATACAACCCTCACCCATTCCCCTCCAACTAGGATACCCCATGCCCCCAGACCGCGCCTCCGCCCTCCAAGCCCTTCACCAAAAAATGCAAGCCTGCCGCCTTTGCCTGGAGGGGGGATTCACCATCACCCCGCCCGCCATCGTGCGGGGCAGCCCTAGAGCTCGCATCATGACCATCGGCCAGGCCCCCGGCATCACCGAAGTGGAAGCCGGACGCCCCTTCAACGCGGGCAGCGGGGTGCGGCTGTTCAAGTGGTTAGCTAAAGCCGGCATCGAGGAGGATTGGTTCCGGGAAACTCAATACATGAGCGCGGTCACCAAGTGCTACCCCGGCCGGGCCAAAGGCGGCAGCGGAGACCGAGTCCCCTCCCGTGCCGAGCAAGCCCTCTGCCGCCCCTACCTGGACGAAGAGATCGCCCTGATAGACCCCGAACTCATCATCCCTATCGGCAGGCTGGCGATAAGCCTCTTTTTCCCCAAGAGCGCCAAGTTAACGGAGATCATCGGTACCCAGAAACAGGAGGGGGGAGGCTGGGTCGTCCCCCTGCCCCACTCCTCCGGGGCCTCCCGCTGGCACCAGACCGCCGATAACCGCGCCTTGATCGAGGAGGCGATAGGGCTTATCAAGGGGCATTACGAGCGGATGTTTGGAGATTAGTTATTCAAGTGTGACACTTGTTGCAGATGTTGCAGATGTTGCAGATATTTCTATTGTTAACCATTAAATTGAATTTAAGAAATATATATATAACATATAGGGATCTGCAACATCTGCAACAAAAAGAGGCTTCCGCAGGTAAAAACTGACCCAAATTTGCCTCAGGTGCTGAAATCGAACCTATTTGTCTAACAATTTATAGAAAAATCATGCCCATTGTTCCCCTTCTCCATTTCTCCGGGGCTTCCCGCTAACAACCGCGCCTTGATCGAGGAGGCGATTGGCCTTATCAAGGCGCATTATGAGCGAATGTTTGGAGGATAGTTATCCAAGTGTGACAGATATGGCAAATATTTCTATTGTTCCACAAATATTTACGACTTACGCAGTTATTTTGCTTATTGATATTTGTTCTTCTACTAAAGTATAGAATAAGAGCAATGCCATGAATAGAAGAAAACTGACGTTCCTGGTACCCGCGCTGTTGTTTACAATCGTGGTTGTCTTTTTGTTATGGAAGCCAAACTCTGTCCCGCCCTCCATACCTGATCTCACCGCCACCTTGAGCGAGGTGGAGGGTCAGGCGCTAGCCCGTCAGCTCGATCAAGAATCGTTTGAGGACGCATTCAATGGACTGGTACTTGAACCAAAGGGCCAGGTGAGCACGCTGGCTGACGGGCGAGCCCGAGTGGACTTCTCCACCGGGACGCTGGTGCGGGTCGGTCCTCATTCTACCTGCACTCTGGAAACAGTGGAAGAACACCCAACCGGGATATTCACCCGTCTGCAATTGACGCTTGGGGAAATTTGGATCATCCTCAACGGCGGCGAGGTTGAAGTAGATACACCGGCCGGGTTGGCTACAGTGCGCGGCTCTCACATGAACGTCAAAATCGAAGAGACGACCCAAGCAGTGCGGGTTACCTGTCTCAGCGGCAGATGTGAGGTTACCAACCCCGCGGGCCACATTGTGTTAGGGGCCGGGCAGGCTGCCCAAATATTGAACGACGCGGTCCCTCCTAAAGCAGAACCCATGACCGATTCCGACATCGCGCGCTGGCTGAAGGTAAATCCCGAAGCCTCCGCCGTCATCCCTTCCCAGGCACCCGCTACGGACATCCCTACTCCATCCACAACGCCTACGCCAATGGCTCAAGCAACGCCCACGATTCCTATCCCCTCAACGCTCCAAACTGCCATATACAGTATCACCCCACCCTCCATCTCACTTACCATCACCCCGCCACCCATCACGCTACCCCCCATACCCACCCTGACGATCATACCGCCCCCGCTGCCCACCATCACCCTTCCACCGATTCCCACCTTTACCATTCCTTCCCTTCCATAGCAACATCTCCCGCGGGATGTGTTGTTATGGTAGGAAATAGGATCGGTGAGAGATATTCAGAATAAGCATCGAGTTGAAGAAGGTATAAAATGCCTACAGAAACTTATCAAAGAATACCCAAACGAAAAACCAATCTCTATTTCTACCAACTCCTATTTGGCCTGATTCTGGCGATATTCGCCTATTTATTTTTTGCCCAACTAATGAGCAGTTCATCATTCGATCTCTGGATATTTATCCTGATCGGTATACTGGGAACAGGATTTTGGCACTTTCGGGGATTGCATAACGAATGGCGAAAATTGACTGAAAAAACGGGATTATCCTACCAAAACCGAACTGTATCTCCATTCAGTTTAAGAGTCCCCCGAGTCATTGGATCTTATCGCGGACACGATATCGTGATAGATACCGTAAGATCCGGGGGCCGGTATGGAAATTATTACACCCAAATAACCATCTTCGCTATTCATCCATCTCCAATGAACATTGAAATCACCAAGCGCAGCGCGTTCCTCCCCTTCAAGAATAAATTCTTCAACCAAGAGTTCGATAAAGTACTGGTCGTCAAAAGAGACTCTGATGAACTCCCCCGCCGAGTCCTTTCGAATATCAGTCTCCGCCAGGGGCTTCTGGATATCGCTTCCCAAGCGACGGGATTGAAAATCCAATTCGGAGAAAATTACCTGATCTATAAGGAGAATGGCGTAATTATTGACTCGGACTATCTCCACGCCGTCCTGGATCTGCTGCTTGACCTGGCTTCTGCCATTGAACAAGAATCCATCACCGCTAGCTAAAAAATGGAAATCCTATGAACCCTAACACACCGCGAAGAATACCGAAAAAGAAATTTATCATCCCCTATCGTATGCTGATTACCTATGTTGGGATACCAATTTATATAATTATGTTATATCGGGGCCCTTTTGCTCCAAAGCCTCAAGAACCGTTCCTGATAATTGTCGTGGTTGCCTTAACCTTGTATTTGATCTATGCCATTCTCTCACAGAGTTATAAATGGAACCAGGCTTTTCATGAACTTGCAGCCAAAACAGGATTATCTATCCAATCTAACGGCAAATCCCAGGCCATTGGCGAATACCGTGAGCGCATGGTTAAGATTGATATACCAGCCAATCATGGCTGGTCGGATCAGAAAAATACCCAAATCCTGATCACCCTCAATCAATCGGTCCCCGGCTCGTTTAAAATTTCCCGCCGCAGGACCTTTCTATCCAACCGAAAATCCAACCCACCTATACTCGACGATGCGTTCTCTCGAAATCTGGCGGTCACCGGCGACACAGATTCCTACCATCGCCGCATCCTCTCAGCGCATGGTTTACGCCAGGGATTGGCCGAAATCGGAATTCAGGCCGCGAGGATGACCATCGAAAAAGGAGATAAATACATCCTTTTCCAAGAGTTCGGAAGGGTATTCGATCTGGAATATCTCCACGCGGTCCTGGATCTGCTGCTTGACCTGGCGGACGCCATCGAGCGCGGCGCCGAAACCCCTTAGAGTTTCAACCGTCTATCACATCTTAGTCCGTCCTGCAAACAGCGGACTTCGTCTCGGCTTGACTACCCTGACCCAATGAATTTTTCCACATAAACAGATTCGAACTCTTCTGCCAGGATGTCCATATAAACCGAATCAAATTTCTCACCCCCGATGATTCGGGCTTGTCTTCTTCTCCCCATCTCTTTAAATCCCACCTTCTTGTAGCAGCTAATGGCGCGTTGGT
>CBDUUP010000198.1:0-8153 GCA_965370435.1 uncultured Anaerolineales bacterium
GGTACTATGATGACAAATAAAACAAAAATGACTGGCGAGGAAATTGTTCGCTTGAGTCGGGAGCATACTTTCTTCTCCTGGTCGGTGCAATCAGCGGTGAGTCCTATCCCCATTGTACGGGCCGAAGGAGTCTACTTCTGGGATGCAGACGGGAAACGCTACATTGACTTTTCCTCCCAGTTGATGAACGTCAATGTCGGCCACCAGCACCCCACGGTGGTCAAGGCCATCCAGGATCAGGCTGGCGATCTCTGCTACACCCATCCGGGCATGGCGACCGAGCCGCGGGCGCGGCTGGGGCAGCGACTGGCCGAAGTCACCCCCGGCGACCTCAATAAGACTTTCTTCTGCTTGGGCGGAGCGGAGGCCAACGAGAACGCCATCAAGATCGCCCGGTATTTCACCGGCAAACACAAGATCCTGGCTCACTACATCTCCTATCACGGCGCAACCCACGGGGCCATCGCCTTGACCGGGGACAGCCGCCGCTGGCCGGTGGAACCCACCATGCCCGGCGTGGTTCACACCCTCAATCCCTACTGCTACCGCTGTCCCTTCGGATGGACGCGGGACACCTGCCACCGGGAGTGCATCAGCCACATCGAGGAAGTTATCCAATACGAAGGGCCGGAACACATCGCCGCCATCATCCTGGAAGGCGTGGTCGGCTCCAACGGACTCATCGTGCCCCCGGACGATTACTGGCCGCGGATGCGGGAGATCTGCGACAAATACGATATCTTGCTCATCTCCGACGAGGTGATGAGCGGCTTTGGCCGCACGGGGAAATGGTTCTCGGTGGACAACTGGGGAGTAGTGCCAGACATCATCACGATGGCCAAGGGCATCACCGCCGGATACGTCCCTCTGGGAGGAGTCGTAGTCTCGGACCGCATCGCCGAGCATTTTGAGGACAATATGCTCTCCTGCGGCCTCACCTACAGCGCTCACGCCTTGGCCTGCGCGGCCGGAATCGCAACCCTGCAAGTGTACGAGGAAGACGGGTTGCTCGAGAACGCCGCCACGGTCGGGAAACATCTAGGGCAGCGATTGGAAGAGATGAAAGCCAAGCACCCCTCCGTGGGCGACGTGCGTTACATCGGCCTGTTCGCGGTCATCGAATTGGTCAAGGATAAGGCCACCAAAGAACCCATCGCCGCTCGGAACGCCAAGGGCGCAGAGCTGGCGAAGATGAAAGAGGTCGGCGCATTCCTGCGGGAGAACGGTCTCTTCACCTTCATCAAGGCCAATATGATCTTCATCGTGCCGCCTTTGCCCATCACCGCCGAACAACTCGACGAAGGCCTGGAGATCGTTGACCGGGCGATTGAAATTACAGATGCAGTAGCAAAATCTGAAAAATAATAAGAATTGGAGATATACGTGAAACCTGAAATCCTTAAAAACTATGTGGGGGGCGCTTGGACGGCTTCTTCAGCCAGCGAGATGTTGGAGGTGCATAACCCGGCGACTAACGAAGTGATCGCCAAGGTGCCGCTCTCCCCGGCGGAGGAAGTCAACCAGGCGGTGATGTCCGCCCAGGGCGCATTCGACGGTTGGCGGCGCACGCCTCCGACGGATCGAATCCAATACCTCTTCAAGCTCAAACAATTGTTAGAAGAGAATTTTGAAGAGCTATCCCGAGTCATCACCATCGAACACGGCAAGATTCTGGGGGCCTCGCGGGGAGAGTTTCGCCGGGCCATTGAAAACGTGGAAGTAGCCTGCGGGATCCCCACCATGATGCAGGGGCAGTTCCTGGAAGACATCGCCCCCGGCGTGGATGAATTCATGATCCGCCAGCCGGTCGGAGTATGCGCCATCATTGCCCCGTTCAATTTCCCCGGCATGATCCCCTTCTGGTTCTTGCCTTACGCGTTGGCAACCGGAAACACGGTCTTGATAAAGCCCTCCGAACGAACGCCAATGACCATGCAAAAGACGCTGGAACTGATTGAGCAGTTAGACCTCCCCAAGGGAGTGGTCAACCTGGTCAACGGCGGGGCTGACACGGTCAACGCCATCTTAGATCACCCCGATGTCAAGGCGGTCAGCTTTGTCGGCTCTACTCACGTAGCCAGGCTGGTGTACTCACGCGCCTCGGCCAACGGCAAGCGTGTGCAGGCGCAGGGCGGCGCGAAGAACGCCCTGGTCATCATGCCGGATGCCGATATGGAGATGACGACGCGGATAGTGTCTGACAGCGCTTTCGGCAACGCGGGCCAGCGATGTCTGGCCGCTTCCCTGGCGATCACGGTCGGCGAGGCCGGAAAAGCCTTCACCGAGGCCATCGCCGAGGCGGCGCAGTCTCGAGTCGTCGGCAGCGGCCTGGACGATGGCGTCACCATGGGGCCGGTCATCACCCCCCAGAGCGTAAGCCGGATCGAGGGATTGATCCAGAAAGGCATTGACGAGGGCGCGGACCCGATTGTGGATGGACGCAATACTACCGTGGAAGGCTATGAGAATGGATACTTCCTCCGCCCCACGGTGCTTGCGGGTGTGCCTCCCCAGGGAGAGATCGCCAAGACAGAAATCTTCGGCCCGGTGCTGGGGCTGATCCAGGTTGATACGCTGGAAGATGCCATCAACTTAGTTAACAGCGGCCGGTATGGCAATATGGGCTGCCTGTTCACGGCCAGCGGTTCGGCGGCGCGCAAGTTCCGCTATGATGTCCAGGCCGGGAACATCGGTATCAACATCGGCGTGGCTGCACCTATGGCGTTCTTCCCCTTCAGCGGCTGGAAAGAGAGTTTCTTCGGCACGCTGCACGGACAGAGCCATCACTCGGTGGAGTTCTTCACCCAGACCAAGGTGGTGGTTGAGCGGTGGTTGAAGGAGTGGTCGAGGAAGTTCTAACAAAATTTTTCACCACAGAGACACAGAGAGCGTCGCTTCGCTTAGAGAGAAAAACTAAAAAATATACTCTTTAGCAATAGGTGGATGGCGGATTGCACAAGCCGCCATCCATTATATTTTTAACCTTTCGGGCAATAATCGGTTAAAATACTCGCTCATCATGAGCAATTACGCTAGGTTTATTTTTCTGAGTTTACAGCAGCCCTCCTATTCTCTGGCGGGGATGGTTGCCGTCATCGCTTTTCTGTATTCCAGCGTTGGCTTTGGGGGGGCGACAGGGTATCTGGCGGCGATGAGTTTGTTTGACGTTCCGGTGAACATCGCCGCCAGTACTGCGCTCACCTTGAACTTAATCGTGGCGGGTATCGCCTTCGTCAATTTCTACCGGAGCGGGCATCTGGATACGAGTCTGCTCTGGCCCTTCGTGGTCGCTTCCATCCCTGCGGCGTTCATTGGAGGATCGCTGAAGGTCAGCCAGAACTTCTATCAAGCGTTATTGAGCATCGTTTTGCTGTATGTAGCGGTTCGGCTGCTGCTGCCGTCCCCCCAAGCCAAAGACCAAGAACTTCGTCCCCCTCCACCTATTGCTGTTTTCCTCATCATCGGGGCTGGGCTGGGTTTACTGTCAGGCATCATCGGGATCGGCGGCGGGGTGTTCCTCTCACCGCTCATCATCCTCTCTGGATGGGCCAACGCGAAGAGAGCCTCGGCTTCGGCGGCGGGTTTCATCCTACTCAATTCGTTGAGCGGGTTGATTGGACGGGCCTGGAGCGGCACGCTGGAAGTCGGAGAGTTTGGTCTGTGGCTCATTCCCATTGGGATACTGTTCAGCGCCGGAGGCAGCTCACTTGGAGCGAAATACCTTTCCGGCAAAGCGGTGCGAAAGTTGTTAGGGGTAGTGCTTTTGATCGCCGTCTCACGGTCGGTGATCGCCTGGTTGAGATAATATTGGAAAAACTATTTTAAAGGATATTTATGCAAATATTGACCGTTGATGTAGGAACCGGCACCCAGGACGTTTTCCTCTACGATTCTGAGGTGGATATAGAGAACGGGTACAAGTTGATCGTGCCCTCCCCGACCATGATGGTGCATCGCCGCATAAAGGAAGCCACCCGGCGAGGGGATGCGGTGCTGCTCACCGGGGTGACGATGGGCGGCGGTCCCAGCCACTGGGCGGCGGAGGCGCACGTCCAGACCGGATTGCGGGTGTACGCCACGCCGAACGCGGCCCGAAGTTTCAATGATGAACTGGAGGCGGTTGGGGAGATGGGGATTGAGGTGGTCAGCGAGGAGGAGGCCGCCAAACTTCCTGATTCGGTGAACCGCATTGAATTGAAAGATTTCGATTTCCCCGTTATCCAGGAGGCGTTCTCGCAGTTTGGGGTGTCTTTGGATGATCTGGCCGCGGTGGCTGTGGCGGTATTCGACCACGGCAATGCCCCGCCGAAGTACTCTGACCGCCAATTCCGCTTTGATTATCTAGACGAGCGTCTGCAGGAGGCCAACCGCTTGAGCGCATTCGCTTTCCTCTCCGAGGATGTGCCGCCCATTATGACCCGCCTGCAGGCGGTGGTAGATTCTGCCGGGGAGGTGGACGCGCCCCTGGTGGTGATGGATACCGCGCCCGCCGCAGTCCTGGGCGCGAGCTTCGACCCCACGGTGCGCGAGAGAGAACAGGTCATCATCGCCAACGTGGGGAATTTCCACACCCTGGCTTTCCGCATGGGTAAATCGGGGATCGAGGGCGTATTCGAGCACCACACCGGGCTGGTGGATGTCCCCAAGTTGGATCATCTGATCCGTTCGCTGGCGGCGGGCGATCTCACTCACGAGGAAGTCTTCGCTGACCACGGGCATGGCGCATTGGTGAAGCAAAACCAACCCTTGATCTTCCCATCAAGCGGGTTTGAGGTGGTCGTCACCGGCCCCCGCCGGAACTTGATGTCGGCCTCCTCCCTGCGGACTTATTTCGCGGCCCCTTTTGGGGATATGATGATCACGGGATGCTTCGGCTTGTTGTCGGCAACGGCGGATTTGCTGACCGAATTGAGCGAACCGATCCGAGCCTCGCTGGGGGGTGGAGGTGGGAGCGGCGTCGCTCCCTGGGATGCTGGGTAAATTCGAAGGGGAAAACTTTTTCACCACAGAGACGCAGAGAACACAGAGAAAAGGAAAAATAAAAAAACTCTGCGAATCTCCCCTAGCGCAGCGACGCTCTCCGCGTCTCTGCGGTGAATGTTTGTAATTGACGTTTACTTCGTATGGACACCGCCGGGGTCCAATTCCTGGCGGATGATGCGCAGTTCCTCATCCGTGGGAACTTGGGTGGTTTGAACGTCGGGGGCGATCTTGAGCGGCCAATTGACCTCCGCTTGCACTTCTTCAACCGTCACGCCGGGATGAACCGAGGCGAGGACCATCTCGCCGGTATCATCAAAATGGAAGACGCACTTATCGGTGACGACCAACTGCGGCCCCGCGCCGGGAATACCCAGAGCGGCCCGCTCGCCGGGGTCGCCGTTCAAGTGACCCGCGCTGGTGCGGAAGTGCAATTTATCCACAAAGGCGCGTTTGCTCAAGCGCACAATGATAAATATTTTCTTGGCGTGGATGGCGATCTCGCACGCGCCGCCGCTGCCGGGCAGCCGTATCTTGGGGTTGTCGTAGTCTCCGATCACGGTGCTGTTGAGATTGCCGTAGCGGTCAATCTGCGCCGCGCCCAAGAATGCGACTTCAATGCGCCCGCCTTGCAGGTAGTTCATGAAAAGTTCAGACATAGAGCATACCGAGGTGGCCCGGCTGATGAGGGTGGGGTCGCCGATGGAGAGGGGCAGACGGGCCGGGCGCGCCCCAAATATGCCCGACTCATATACCAACTCCAAATCGGGGGCGACGGTGCGCTGGGCCAGGTTGCAGGCGATATTGGGCAAGCCTACGCCGACAAAGACTATCCGCTCTCCGGCCAAGGCTCGCGACGAAGAGGTTATCATCATTTCAGTGGGTTTGTAATCTGTCATGGCGTTCACCCGTAAATCCCATAATTGACCGGCTCGGATAGGGCTTCCCCAGGGGCTAACCGCTCCCAGATGTCCGGTTCGCCAGCTTCCAGCTTCGCTAGATACCCTTCCCAATCTTCCACCCCATAGACCCATTCTTCCAGCCAGGCCTGGACCGCGGCTTCCTCCCGTGAGATACGGTCCCATTCCCGATAGAATTGGTTATCCCGGTCGTAGTAGCCCTGGACGCAGGAGGGATGGGTGCCGTAGGGCTGGTGGACTACCGCATCGACAATCAGGTTGGGGATCAGGGTGCGGTTGGGGTCGCTGCGGATGACGGCTTCGTCCACGATCTCTTCGACCACCACAATGACGTGTTTGGCGGCGAAGGCCACCTCTTTCTGCATCCCCACCAACCCCCATAGCTGGGTGTTGCCGCTGGCGTCGCATCGCTGGGCGTGGACGACCGCCAGGTCAGGGTTGAGAGCTGGGACGACGGCGATCTGGCCGTCGCTGTAGGGATCGTCTATGAAACGGATGCGAGGATTGACCGTGGGCTGGTCTGCGCCCAGGTAGCTGCGCAGAGGGAAGAAGGGCAGCTTCGCGGCCCCGGCCATATAGCGGCTGACCATGCCGAAGTGGGAATACTCTTCAATCTCCAGCGGATGAGGGATGCCCTTCTCTACGGCCCGGCGGATGCAGTGCAGGGATCCCACGCCGGGGTTGCCCATGTAGCTGAACACCAGCTTCCGGGCGCATCCGGCGGCGATCATTTGGTCGTAGATCAAATCGGGGGTCATCCGGCACAGGGTGAGGTCGCGCCTCCCCTGGCGGATGACCTCGTGGGCGGCGGCGAAAGAGATGAAGGAGGTGAAGCCCTCAATGGCGATGGTATCCCCATCGTGGACGTATTCGGTGATGGCCTCCCGCATGGTGATCATTTTCATGGTTTCGCTCCAAAAAAAGACGCCCCACCGGGGCGTCTCTACAAATAACTATTTACCTTCAATCTCGGCCAGGGCCTGGGAGAAGATCTCGAAGGCGGTGTCGGCCTCGGATTCGGTGAGGATGAGGGGCGGGGAAAAGCGCATGTTGTTGGGGCCGCAGGGCAGCAGCATCAGCCCCCGCTTAAATGCCTCCACCATGATCTCCTCGGTCTCGTCTTTGGCTTTCTCTTTGGTGGTTTTATCCTTGACGATCTCGACTCCGATCATCAAGCCCAACCCGCGCACGTCTCCCAACATACGACTTTCTTCAGATAGGTCGAGAAGGTTTTTCTTCAATCGTTCCCCTACGTGAACAGCGTTTTCCATCAAGCCTTCTTCCTCGATCACGTCCAGCGTGGCCAGGGCGGCGGCGCAGCTCACCGGATTGCCGCCGTAGGTGCTGCCATGCGCGCCGGGCGGCCAGGTCATCACTTCCTCTTTGGCGATCATGGCCGAGATGGGCATCCCCGAACCCAGAGCTTTGGCCGACAAAATGATGTCCGGTTCCACACCCCAGTGTTCGATAGCGAACATCTTGCCGGTGCGCCCGATTCCCGATTGGACCTCATCGTCCACCAGCAGGATGCCGTATTTGTCGCACAGGTCGCGGATCTTCGCCAGCCAGCCGTCCGGCGGCACGATGTAGCCGCCCTCGCCCTGCACCGGCTCGATAAATATGGCGGCCACCTCCTCCGGAGCGATGGTCCTTGCAAACAGGGTGTCTTCGATGAAATTCACGCATGCCAAGTCGCATTCGGGGTAAGTGAGGTTGTAGGAACATCGGTAGCAATAGGCATAAGGGACGTGATGGACGTCGGCCAGCAAGGGGCCAAAGCCTTTGTGATAGACCGGTTTACTGGCGGTCAACGAAACCGCGCCCATCGTGCGGCCGTGGAAAGCGCCATAGAAAGCGATGATGTGGGAGCGTCCGGTGTGGTACCGAGAGAGCTTTATGGCCGCCTCGACCGCCTCCGCGCCGGAGTTGCCCAGGAAGACGCGCTTGGGTGAATCTCCGGGGGCCAGCTTCCCTAGACGTTCGGCCAATTCAATGTACTGCGGATCGTAGAAATCAGAAGCGCAGATGTGGATCAATTTTTCAGCCTGGTTCTGAATGGCCTTGACCACTTTCGGGTGGCAGTGACCGGTGGAACAAACCGCGATCCCGGCGGCGCAATCCAGATAGGTGTTGCCGTCCAGGTCTTCGACCATGCAGCCTTTGGCGCGCTTCACAGCCAGGGGATAGGCAAAGGGCAGCGAAGGCGTCACTACACCTTTGCTTCGTTCAACGATCTCACGGGCTTTCGGCCCT
>CBDUUP010000199.1:0-8152 GCA_965370435.1 uncultured Anaerolineales bacterium
CTCTTCGTCAGGCAGTCTATAGTCAGGTAGTCTTTAGTCCTATAGCCGGATACCCAATCGCCGCTTCGTCCGCAATTTCCTAATCTCTATTCTCTAATCACGCAATCACTAATCACCCAATCACCAATCACCTAATCACTCCCCCCCCATGATCCCCCTCCACCTCTCCCTCTCCGGCTTCCTCTCCTACCGCGACCCCGTCGAACTGGACTTCCGGGCCTTTGATCTGGCCTGCATCTCCGGCGCTAACGGAGCCGGGAAATCCTCCCTGTTGGACGCCATCACCTGGGCGCTCTTCGGCCAGGCCCGCCGCCGGGACGACGCCCTCATCCACACCCACCCGGAGGTCAAGGCCGCCGAGGTGACCTTCACCTTCCAATACGAGACCAACACCTACCGGGTCCAGCGGGTCAAGCCCCGGGGCAAAGGCGCGGTCTTGGAATTCCACATCCAGACCGCCAGCGGAGACTGGAAACCCCTCACCGAGCGCCGCATGCGGGACACCCAAGACCGCATCCAGGAGACCCTGCGCCTGGACTACGAGACCTTCGTCAACGCCGCCTTCTTCCTCCAGGGCAAGGCCGACCAGTTCACCCAACAGCGCCCCGCCGACCGCAAGCGCATCCTCTCCAGCATCCTGGGCCTGGAAGTCTGGGAGACCTACCGCCAACGGGCCGCCGAACGCCGCCGGGCCGTAGAGACCGACATCGAAGGGCTGGACGGACGCTTGGAGGAGATCAAGTTCGAATTAGACCAAGAAGACGACCGCAAAACCCGCCTCAAAGAGCTAGAAGAAACCCTGTCCAGCCTGACCAAAGCGAGGGAAGCCCAGGAGAAAACCGTAGAGACCCTGCGCGCCGCCGCCGCTTCCCTGCGCCAGCAAGAGGAATTGGTCAACACCCTGGCCCGCCAACTGCAAAGCGCGGAGAAGTCCCTCGCCGACCTGCAAACCCGGCAAGCCTCCCGCAAAGAGGAGCAAGCCTCCCACGCCGAGATCATCAACCGGGCCGAGGCCATCCACGCCGCCCTCGAAGCCTGGCAGGACTCGGTATCCGAACTGGAACGCTGGGAGGAGATCGCCGCCAAGTTCCGGGAGCAGGAGGGCCGCCGCCACCAACCGCTAAACGCCATCAGCAGCGAACAAGCCCGTCTGGATGAGCAGGCCAAAACCCTCCAGGCCCAGTTCGCCGAATTGGAGGCCGCTCAGGCCGAGGTGCCTGAGATCCAAAGTCAGCTTGAAGCCGCCCAGGAAGAAGTCAAGGCCGCCGAGGCCCAGATCGCCCGGCGCGCCGAACTGGACGGCCAGCTCCAGGAAGCCCGCCAGAAGGAGGCCGACGCCAAGGCCGAAAATCCCCGCCTCAAAGCCGAGATGGAAGAACTCCGCGACCGCATCACCCAGCTCAAAGCCGCCGAGGGGGCCGATTGTCCTCTCTGCGGGCAGCCCCTCAACCCCGAAGACCGCCAGAAGTTGATTGACGACCTCTCCACCGAGGGCAAGGAGAAGGGCGACAGCTTCCGGGCCAACAAGGCCCTGATGGAAGAGACCGGCCAGGTGGTCAAGGCCCTGGAAGCCGAGATCGCCGCTCTGGGCAAAGCCGAAGAAAGCCTGCGCGGCCGCACCCGGGCCGCTTACGCCCTCAACCTCCAGATCGTCCAGGTCGAGGAGAAGCAGTCCGCCTGGGAGAAGGAGAGCGCCCCCCGTCTGGCCGAGATCGCCGAGACCCTGGAAAAGGAATCCTACGCCCCCGAAGCCCGCGCCCAACTGGCCGAGATCGACCTGGAACTCCAGGCCATCGGCTACGACACCCCCGCCCACGACGCGGCCCGCAAAGCCGAAGCCGAGGGCCGCGCCAGCCAGGAGGGCCTGCGAAATTTAGAGAAAGCCCAGGCAGCCCTCGCTCCCCTGGAGCGGGAGATCGCCGGACTGGAAACCCAGATCATAGATCAAGAAGCGCGCCTCAAAACCCAGGGGGAGCAGCACACCCAGGCCGCCGCCTCCCTGGCCGAAGCTCAGACCCAGGCCCCCGACATCGCCGGCCTCGAAAGAGAGCTTTACAGCCTCCACGAGCAGGAAAACCAACACCGCCTGGACGTGGGCGCGGCCCAGCAAAAGGTCCAGGTGCTGGACAGCCTCAAGGAACGCCGCGCCGAACTCGACGCCCAGCGCGCCGAACTCGGCGGGCAGGTCGGCCACCTGCGCTCCCTGGAGCGAGCCTTCGGCAAGAGCGGCGCGCCGGCCCTCCTCATCGAGCAAGCCCTGCCCCAGATCGAGAACTCCGCCAACGAAATATTGGAACGCCTCAGCGGGGATACGATGGCGGTGCGCTTCGTCACCCAGACCGCCTACAAGGACAAGAAACGCACCGACCTGCGCGAGACCCTGGACATCCAGATCTCCGACCGGGCGGGGATGCGCGACTACGAGATGTTCTCCGGGGGGGAGGCCTTCCGCATCAACTTCGCCATCCGCCTGGCCCTCTCCGAGGTGCTGGCCCGTCGCTCCGGCGCACGGCTGCAAACCCTGGTCATTGACGAGGGCTTCGGCAGCCAGGACCAGATGGGCCGCCAACGCCTGGTGGAAGCCATCAACACGGTCCGCGACGACTTCGCCAAGATCCTGGTCATCACCCACATCGAAGAACTCAAAGACGCCTTCCCCACCCGCATCGAGGTGCAGAAGACTGAGCGAGGCTCGGTGGTGGAAGTCGTCTAAGTAGTCTTAGTGGTCTTAGTGGTCAACGAGTTTGAGGATTGTCTGGGGGGCGATATTATTACAAGGACAACAAAATTCCATCTTAAAAATTTAATGAACAGTGGAGGCAATCCTTCTGCCTCCACTGTTCACTGATCCCAGGCCCTGGCTTTTATGTATGACTGCAACGTTCCTTTTAACAACAATCTCGTCGAACGTATGGTAGAATAGTCAAGGTCAAACAGAAAACCCTTGGCGCTTTTGGTACCACCACCGGGGCGGAGGATTTCTGTGCAATAGGTAGTTATATCTCAACTGTTCACAAACATAGCCATAATGTCATTCAAGCCATTCAGGATGCTTTTGTCGGTCAACCTTTCATCCCGGTTGCCCTTTCAGAGTAACCTGAGTAGTTCCTATTAATTCAACTAATCAAAAGCTCACCTGATTCGAGCATAAAGAAGCTTACTCATGGAGTTTAATAGGCGAATCCAACAGATAAGTGGGTTCTTGTTATGAGTTCTGTTTCTGTCAGCGTGTAGCACACCCAGTCCCGCGCCCACACTTACACCTGTCCCGCCGACAGCCACACCAGCGCCACCAACTGCTACACCGGCCCCACCAACGGCCACGTCGACTCCCACTCTTCCCACATATTCTTAAATAAAAGAAACTTACCCGGCGGGTACCAAGCTAAATTGCACAAAAGGAGAAGTATCCAAAGTAACTTCCGGTGGAGACTGGACCTTTATTTCTGGAAAAATATGCACTCTCAGCGGATCCCAGTTTACAGTAGCGGCGGGAGGTGAGGCAACATTTAGTGTGGATTGGCGGCTAGGGTTTGGGGTCAAAATCACGCTCGCTGCGGAGGTCACAATCGATGGACAAACCTATGAGGCGGGGACCCTGCTAACTGTAGACAAAGATCTAAACTGGGTTGAAGTATCCAGTTGGAATTGAGTCAAAGAATCCAACCATGCAGTAGCTCTTATCTCCACTTGGCTTCGTTGCACTTACGAGATGAATCTAAGTTATCCTAAAGATATGTGGCAGGCTTTAATTGCCATCGGGTACGCCCGCAACAGCGAAGGAGCAACATGAAAATCCATAAACTACAACTGCTTATTGCGTTTGTCTCTGTCAGCTTCACTCTAGCAGGTTGTGGATTATCATCTGAAGCTAGCGCAACGGCTACTGTGGAAGCATCCTTGCCCGCCATTGGACATTGGTCAGGAACAGTGGACAATAAACAAAACGAATATATAAGTTTTGATATTGACGAGCAACGTAACATTGTAAACTTCACATTTGACGTAACTATATACGGCAATAAGTGTAGAGGAACAATAGATAAAATAATTGTGTCAAATTTAACATTTAGCCTGATCATGGATCAAATTCAAATTGTCAACAATCAATTATTTATGGGAGAATTTGAAGGAAGATTTACCCATGAAAAAATGGATGGGACAATAAATATTTTGGCTTGTGGAGCATCGGTCTTTGGAGATAACACTTGGGCTATGTCAGCTTCCTTAGAACAGGATTAGATTTTTTATCGCGACCAACAAAAGCTAGTATATAATTAGGAAAGTCTTCAGTTCCAAATAAAAGTAACCCCAATTGGTTATGTGTATTTTGATGGCAAGGGTACAGTCCCCTTTCCAAATGGAAACCTTGTAGCATTGCCAAAGCATCGCTCATCATATCAAGCCACCCGGCACATGTCAAAGGAAGATAATTAAAGGAGAAAATAATGGAAATTATCATAATCGGATGTTGCGTGAGTGTGATAATAACAATCATTGCTTCAATAGCAAGTTACATTATGATAAAAAAACAGAAAGGTGTATTTTCACAATTGATGAACAGTGGTGAAGAAGAGGAGCGGAAAGGAAATGACCAGGCGGCAATTGTCCTTTACAAACATGCCTTAGCCATTATATTGGGTTTGGAAAAAGGATCAACTAAACTGACCGTTAAAGGTGTCGGGTTACTTATGGAGGAAGATGGGAAGAAGGCAATAGAAAGGATTGATGGACTGTATAACAAAAACGAAATCCAACATTCGTGGGACGAATTGAATGCCTTGGTTGCGGAATTCGAGAATATGAGTTCCAATAAGGAATTAGTGGATAAGTATGGTATTCCAAAAGGCGCGGGAAAAGAATTATTTATGTTATTGAGTGAAAAATTAAGACGCTGTATAAACTCCCTGCCCGAAATAAACATGCCAACGAACACACCCGTCCCGGTTGTGTCACAATCTGGTGTTCCCTTACAACATTCGGTTGCGCCTATATCTCCCTCGGCATCCATCCCAACAGCCGAAGAATACGTAGCGAAGAACATCGCTGCAAAAAAACGAGGAAGGAAAATTGTTTGGAGCATTATCATCGGGCTAATTTTATGTGTTTGTCTTCTTATGATGTTTCCGTTTTTTAGTTATTGACGTTCACCAAAGTTGGTTAAGTTTTTCAGCTATATTTCCATACCCTGGAATGGGTTTTTCAGGCCATTCTCGCTAATAAACTTAACTGTTTAATATGAACGTCAATAGGTGACAGAAAGAAAATGTCGTTGTGAGGAGGCGCAGCCGGCCCCCAACCAGGGCGGTATCCCCCCTGAGGGCGACGGAGATGCCGAATTGGTCATACGCCGCGGCGTCGGAGGCGTCCTGGTTGGCGGGAGGGAAAGCCTCCGGGCCTAAAACCTCCTGGATGGCAGCGCGCAGGCCGGGGGTGATTTGGTCGCTGGTCGTTTCAGCAGGCGCGGCCAATGCTGAGCTTGCCCGCTCTGAGCTTGCCGAAGCAGCCGAAGCAGGCAGCATCCCCGCCATCATAGCAAGGATGAGGGCCAGCGATAATAAACTTTGGAGGGTAAAGGTTTTTATTGGGGTAGTCATGTCATTCTCCTCATGAATTAGTTTGAATTTGCTCGATTTCACTTGAGGCGTCCGTTTATGTAGGGGAGCAGCGCGCTGCTCCCCTACATAAACGAGCCTACCAATATTGCAACTTATTCAACGTATTCCCACCGGGGCGGACGGCGGTCCGCCCCTACAGAGGGTCATAATCTACGGCCCGGTCTTGGTCATGATAGCCGCGTCCACGCCGGCCAAACCGCTGGGCACATTCTGGATGCCGATGAAGACCTCAATTGAATCAAAGGCCCCGGTGGCGGTGCGGGTGCAGGAGAACGATGTCCAGGAGAAGGAAGACCCAGAGGGGGTGAAGATACAAGTCTTCTTATCCACCTTGACGCCGCCGTTCTTGAAGATTAGTTTAGCCCCTAGCTTTCCGCTAAGGTTAACATTCCTCCCGCCGAAGTAGAGGGTGAGGGTATATTCATCCCCGGCGACCCCGCTCTGGGCCACGGTCTGCTTGATGACCTCCAGACCGCCGTCCGCTTTGAAGAGGTAAATGAAGCTTCCCGAATAGGCCTGGTTCAGGGGAATCCGCCCATCGCCGTTGGCGGAGACGATCTCAGTCCACTCGGCGCCCAGGGGGTCTTCGAAACCGCCGTTGGCGAGGTAAGGCGTGAATACATAGGCCGAGCCGGAGTTGACGCCGTTATCGTCATCCCATCTGGAGCCTACCAGAGCGGTCTCCCCGCTGAGAGCGACGGCCTTGCCGAAACGGTCCCCCCCATTGGGATCGGAGGGGGTGAGTTTGGCCGTCTCCCCCCAGTTGTCCGCCCCGCCCTGGTCCCGCTCGAAGATGTATGCTGAGCCGACATCGCTGCTGCCGCCATAATCGGCGTCATATGATCCCACCAAAGCCATGTCCCCGCTGAGGGCGACAGCGCTGCCGAAATAGTCATTCTCAGCCAAGTCTGAGGCGGTGATCTTTTTCACCTGCCCCCAGTTGCCTGCGCCTCCCTGGTCTCGCTCGAAGAGGTAGGCAGAGCCGTGGTCCGATGCAATGAAATCAGTGCCGTCTCCATCGGCCCCTATCAAGGCGGTGTCCCCGCTGAGAGCGACGGCGCGGCCGAAAAAGTCCCACGTCACGCCGTCGGAGGCGGTGAGCTTGACCGTTTCACCCCAATTGTCCACCCCGCCTTGGTCTCGCTCAAAGATGTAGGCCGAACCGGACCAGGTCTGGTCGCCTTCTTGATAGGCCCCCACCAGGACGGTATCCCCGCTGAGGGCGATGGCATAGCCGAAATAATCTGCCTCCGAACCATCGGAGGCAGTGAGTTTGATCTTTTCCCCCCAGTTTCCTGCGCCCCCGGCGTCTCGCTCAAAGATGTATACTGAGCCGGAGTTAGGGCCGTTGTCGTCGTCTTTATAGGCCCCTACCAATGCGGTGTCCCCTTCGAGGGCGAGGGACCAGCCAAAATCGTCAAACTCCGCGTTATCAGAGGAGGTAATTTCTTTTACCTCCCCCCAGTTGCCGTCCCCGCCCTGGTTCCGCTCAAAGATATAAACCGAGCCAGAATCGCCATTGATGTCGTTATCGAGATGGGCGCCCACCAGAGCGGTGTCCCCACTGAGGGCGACGGAGACGCCGAATTCGTCCCCTAAGAAGGCGTCGGAGGCGGTGAGTTTTTTCACCTGCCCCCAGTTGTCTGCCCCGCCCTGGTCCCGCTCGAAGATGTAGGCTGAGCCGGAACTTGTGTCGTCATCATCGTCATATACCGATCCTACCAGGGCGGTGTCCCCGCTAATGGCGACAGACCAGCCGAAGTTGTCATCCGCAGCGCCGTCGGAGGCGGAGAGTTTGGCGGCCTCTTTGGTGGGGGTGAAAGCGCCCGGGCCTAACGCCTCCTGGATGGCGTCCTGAAGGCCGGGAGTGATTGCGCCGCTGGCATCTATTGAAGGCAGAGCCGCGGCTTGCGCAGTCCCACCGATCAACGGGCCTGCTATGAATGCAATCAACAGCAGCGCGGTGAAAAGGAATCGAATAGCTTTGGCGTTATAGAATTTATTCAGTATAGACATTGACAGCCTCCAAAATAAAAAGATTAGAAGCGATGAAGCCACATTGTTAATTTACCGCCTGGGGACAATCTAAATTATATCGTAGATATTTTCACAATTTGGGTTAACCAAAAAACCGCGGCCTGTTCCCAGACCGCGGTCTTGTTATTACGTTGAACGTTTGAACGTTCGAACGTTTTAACGTTCCAACGCTACCCCCCGTCCCAATCACCCGTCACCGGCAGCAGCCCCGCCCCGCCATAGTTGAACTTCAAGTCCGGCGGGCCGATGGTGTTGGTGTTGCGCAGGAGGACTTTCCCGTTGACGTAGATGCCCAGGGTATCCACGCCGTCGCCGTCCCAGTCTCCCGCCAGCGGAGTTCTGTTCTTGAGGACTTTGTGCTGGATGGTGATGTCCGCCGCCCCGCTGCTGTTGCTGTTGCGAAGTTGGAACTCCCCGGCCGCGGGGTCGAATACGCCGATGGTGTCTATGCCGTCGCCGTCCCAGTCCCCGCCGAGGGGAATGTCACCCGCCTTACC